>CAZKQE010000086.1:0-9525 GCA_964554725.1 uncultured bacterium | reverse complement strand
CTCATGAAGCGCAAGAGCGCGGCCCGCGCCTGGGTGCGCGAGGACACCGAGTGAGACCGGCCGCCGGGGAGGCGCGCGCCTGATGCCCCGCACCGCGGCGCTGCTCGTCATGCACTCCGACCTGGCCGACGCCCTGCTGCGCGCCGCCGCGAAAGTCTACGGATCCGTCGAGGGGGTCGAGGTGCTCTCGAACGACGGGCTCTCGCGCGAGGACCTCGAGCAGGCGATCGCGCGGCGGGTCGCCGACTGGCGGGAGGGCGGGCTCGTCCTCACCGACTTCTGGGGCGGCTCGTGCCACATCTGCGGGATGGCCGCGGCGCGCGGCCACGGGGACGTCGTCGTGGTGACCGGGATCAACCTGCCGCTGCTGCTCGACTACCTCCACAACCGGGACGAGTACGGTCCGATGGCCCTCGCCGACCGGCTCATCCGGAAGGGGCGCGACAGCATCCGGCTGCACCACGGCCCGCCGGCATGAGCTGGGCGCTCCAGCGCGTCGACGACCGGCTCATCCACGGACAGATCCTGGTGGCGTGGGCCGGGCGCCTCCATCCGCGGCGCATCTGGGTCGTGGACGACGCCGCGGCCGCCAGCCCCTGGGAGCGCGACCTCATGTCGAGCGCCGCCCCCGGGGTCGAGGTCCAGGTGGTCTCGGTGGCGGGGATGGCCGAGGCGTGGGCGGGGGAGGCCGACGCCCCCGGGGCGGCGTTCCTGCTGGTGCGCGACCTGCGGACGGCGCGGGCGCTGGTCGAGGCGGGGGCCGGGATCGGCGCGCTCAACCTCGGCGGGCTCCACTACGCGCCGGGCAAGAGCAAGGTCAACGAGTACATCTACCTGGACGACGCCGACCGGGCCGACGCGCGTGCGCTGCTCGCCCGGGGGATCGCCCTCGAGGTGCAGGACGTGCCGGGCGCCCGCTCGGAGCCGCTCGTGTCGCTCGACCCGGCGAGCGCCCCCGCGTGAGCCCCGCCACCCCCCGCGGCGCCGGAGCGCGCTGAGCGATGCGCCCCGTCACCCTGACGCTGATCGTCCACGACCATCAGCCGGTCGGCAACTTCGACGGCGTGTTCCAGCGCACGTTCGACGAGGCCTACGCGCCGTTCCTCGCCTTCCTCGAGTCGCGCCCGGCGATCCGGCTCGCGATCCACCACAGCGGTCCGCTGCTCCAGTGGTTCGCCCTCCACGAGCCGGACTACCTGCGCCGGCTGCGCATCCTCGTGGACCGGGGCCAGGTCGAGCTGTGGGGCGGCGGCTTCTTCGAGCCCATCCTGCCGGGGATCCCCGAGGTGGACCGCCGCGGGCAGATCCGCGCGATGTCCGGGTGGCTGGAGCTGGAGCTGGGGCGGCGGCCGCGCGGCGCATGGCTCGCGGAGCGGGTGTGGGAGCCCGGGCTCCCCGCCACCCTCGCCGCCGCCGGGGCGGAGTACACCGCGCTCGACGACGCCCACTTCGTCGCCGCCGGCTTCGAGCGCGACGACCTGTGGGGATGGTTCCACACCGAGGACCAGGGCCACGCCGTGGGGGTGTTCCCGATCCACCGCGAGCTCCGCTACCACGTCCCGTTCGACGAGCCGGAGCGCACCGTGGAGCTGCTGCGGCGGGTCGCCGAGGGCGGCGAGGGGCGGATCGCCGTGCTGGGGGACGACGGCGAGAAGTTCGGCGCGTGGCCCGGGACCCACGCGCTCTGCTACGAGCAGGGCTGGCTCACGCGCTTCGCCGACCTGCTCGCCGCCCATCCCTGGATCGAGCTGCGCACCCCGGCCGAGGCGATGAGCCACCATCCGCCGCGCGGGCTCGCCTATCTGCCGTCCGCCTCCTACCACGAGATGGAGGAGTGGTCGCTGCCTCCGCGGGCGCAGGACCGCTACCGCCGCGCGGTCGAGGTGCTGACCCCCGCGATCGGCGAGGCGGCCCCGGACCTGGTGCGCGGCGGCCACTGGCGCAACTTCGCCTCGCGGTACCCGGAGGCCAACCGGCTCCACAAGCGGGCGCTGCGCGCCTCCCACCGCCTGTGGGAGCGTCCGGCCGAGGACGACGAGCGGTGGCGCGAGGCGCGCACCCGGCTGTGGCGCGCCCAGTGCAACTGCCCGTACTGGCACGGCGTCTTCGGCGGACTCTACCTGCCCCACCTGCGCTCGGCGCTCTACCGGGAGCTGATCGCGGTCGAGGGGTTCCTCGCCCCGGCCGAGCCGCGGGTCGAGCGCGCCGATCTCGACCTGGACGGGGTCGCCGACGCGCTGCTCGAGACCCCGCGCTGGGCGGCCTGGCTGTCGGCGCGGGGCGCGCGGATGTGGGCGTTCGACGACCGCGAGGGGCTGTACAACTACGGGGACACGCTCGCCCGCCGGCCGGAGGCCTACCATCGCCGCCTGCGCGGGGCGGAGACCGGCGTCGCCGGGGGCCGCAGCATCCACGACGAGCTGCGGGTCAAGGAGCCCGGGCTCGCCGAGCTGGCGGCCGAGACCGACCGGCACGGGCGCGACGCGTTCGTGGACGGCTGGTCCGAGGGCGGGCTCCACCACACCTGGGCAGAGACCCGGTTCGAGGAGGCCGCGGCGGGCGAGGGGGCGGTCGCCTTCGCCGCGCCCGAGGGGGACGCGCCGGCGCTCGAGAAGCGCTTCGCGGCCGGGGCCGACGGCATGCTCGAGATCGAGTACACGCTCACCTCCGACCGTCCGCGGCTCGGCCGCCTGACGGTCGAGGTGAACCTGGGCCTGCACGTCGCCGACGCCGAGGACCGCTACGTCGAGATCGAGGGCGAGCCGGCGGACCCGCCCCGCTTCGGGGCCCGGGCACGGCATCCGGTGACCGCGCGCGCCGCGTTCGTGGACCGCTGGGCGGACCGCCGGCTGGACCTGTGGAGCGACCGCAAGGCCGCGCTGGACCGCGCTCCGATCGAGACCGTGTCGCTCTCCGAGGCCGGCGCCGAGCGGGTGTTCCAGGGGGTCGAACTCCGCTACGGGTTCGCGGTCGCCCTCGAGCGGGGCCGGCCATGGCGGTTGCGCTTCCGGCTCGCGCCCGGCCGCGCCGGGCACCCGGCGTGACCCGGCAGCTCCTGCTCACGCTGCTGCTCGGCGGCGTCGCGGCGCTCGACGCGACCGCGGTCGCCCAGACGTTCCTCTCCCAGCCGCTGGTCAGCGGCACGCTGCTCGGCGTCCTGTGGGGCGACTGGCGCACGGCGCTGCAGGTGGCGATCGTGCTGCAGATCATCGCCGCGAGCACCATGCCGGTGGGCTCGCGCACGCCGGAGGACTTCGCGACCGGCGGGGTGATCGGGGTCGGCACCGCGCTCGCGCTCGGCGAGGGGGGGGACGCGTTCCGCATCGCCGGCGATGCGCGTGCCCTGCTCGGGGTGATGGTCGGGCTGCTGGCCGCGGTCGCGGGGGCGCCGCTGCTGCGCTGGCAGCGGCGGCTCAACGAGGGGCTCGGCCGCTGGTGCGAGGAGCGGTTGCGCGCGGGCGACGAGCGCGCCCTCGCCGCCGCGCACCGCGCCGCCGTTGGCCTCGCCTTCGCGGTCGGTGTAGCCTACTGCGCCGCCGGCCTGGCGGCGGCGGTGCTGGGGCTCCGCCACCTGGCGATGAACGAGTCGCTGTGGCTCGCGCGCGCCTGGCAGCTCGCCCAGCCGCTGTGGCTCGGGCTCGGGCTCGCCCAGCTCCTGCACGCGTTCGTCCAGCGGCGGCTCACGCGGATCGCGCTCTTCGGCGGCGCCCTGATCGCCGCATGGCTCGTCCTGGTGGTGGGGACCTCGTGACATGGGTCGCGTGACCGAGAGCGATCTGACCCGGATGGCGGCGCGGACCGCGCTCCTGCAGGCGACCTGGAACTACGAGCGGCAGCAGGGCCTGGGCTGGGCGTGGTGCTTCGCGCCGGTGCTGGCGCGTCTCTACCCCGAGGCGGCGGAACGCCGGGCGCGTCTGGCGGCGCACACCGCCTACTTCAACACCCAGCCCACCCTGGCCTCGCTGGCGCTGGGGGCGGTGGCGCGGCTCGAGGAGGAGCGGGCCGGCGGGTCGCTCGCCGACGAGGCGGTCGTCCCGCGCGCCAAGGCCCTGATGGGCTCGGCGCTGGCCGCGGTCGGGGACCGGCTGTTCTGGTTCACGTTGCGGCCGTTCGCCGCCTGCCTAGGCGTGCTGCTGGCGCTGGGAGGCTCCTGGGTCGGGGCCTTCGCGCTCTGGATGTGTTACAACGCGGTGCACCTGACGGTGCGCCTGCGGGGGGTGGCGTGGGCCTACCGGCAGGGGCCGGACGCGCTCACCGGCGGCCTGCGGGGCCGGCTGGAGCGCGCCGTGCGCACCACCTCGGACGCCGGCGCGGCGCTGGTCGGCGTGGTCGTGGCGGCGCTGCTGGTGCCGGGCGGCTCGCCCCAGAGCCTCACCTTCCAGGCCACCCTCGCGGGCGGCCTGGCGCTGGGGCTGCTCACCGCGCAGCGTGCGCGGCCCTCGCCGACGCACTGGGCGCTCGGCGCCGGGGCGCTGTGCCTGGCGGCGGCCTGGGTCCGCTGACGGGATCGTCCCACTCGAGGACCGGGGGGTTCATTGGTCGAAGCGCAGCTCGTCATCCGTAACCAGCTCGGTCTCCACGCGCGCGCCTGCGCGCTGTTCGTGAAGACCGCGGCCCGCTTCCGCGCGCACGTGTTCGTGAGCCGCGACGACCTCGAGGTGAACGGCAAGAGCATCATGGGCGTCATGATGCTGGCCGCCGAGGAGGGCTCGACGATCAAGGTGCGGGCCGAGGGCGAGGACGAGCGCGAGGCGCTCGCCGCGCTCGAGGAGCTGGTGGCCGGGAAGTTCGGAGGGGAGCCGTGAAGTTCACCGGCATCGCCGCCTCGCCCGGCATCGGCGTGGGCCCGATCCATCTCGTGCTGGCCGAGGAGTACTCGGTGCGCGACTTCGCGATCCCCGGCGACCGGGTGGAGGCCGAGATCGCCTACTTCCAGGCGGCCCTCGACGCCTCGCGGCGCGACCTGGCCCAGATCCGCGACGGCATCGCGGCCGAGCTGGGCGAGGCCGAGGCCGCCATCTACGACACCCAGATCCTGATGGTCGAGGACCCCGACCTGCGGCGGGTGGTCGGCGAGAGCATCCGTCAGCGCCGGAACGCCGGGATCTCGTTCCGCGACTACATGGCGGGCGTGGCGGCGCGCCTGGAACGGGTCGAGAACGAGTACCTGCGCGAGCGGCGCGCCGACATCCTGGACGTCGAGCGACGCGTCCTGCGTCACCTGATGGGCGACGGCCGTCGCGGGCTCGCCGTGCTCGAGCACCCGTCGCTGCTGATCGCCCACGAGATCGGGCCCAGCGACGTGGCGATGCTCGACCGCGACCGCGTCCTCGGCTTCGTCACCGAGGTCGGCGGACGCACCTCGCACGGCGCGCTGGTCGCCCGCGGGCGCGGCATCCCGGCGGTGGTCGGCGTGCGCGGCATCCTGCACGGCGCGAAGGAGGGGCAGCTCGGCGTGGTGGACGGCTTCCGGGGCGAGGTCGAGCTGAACCCCGAGCCCGCGGTGGCGGCCCGCTACCGGGCGCGCCGCGCGAAGCTCGACCAGGGCGCCGCCGCGCTGGCCGCGTTGTGCGACGAGCCGGCGGTGACTCCGGATGGCCGCCGCGTCGAGCTGGGCGCCAACATCGAGCTGCCCGGCGAGATCGACGCGGTGGCCCGCTCCGGGGCGGACGGCGTGGGGCTGTTCCGCACCGAGTTCTTCTACCTCGACCGGGCCGAGCTGCCGGGCGAGGAGGAGCAGTACCGTGCCTACCGGGCGGTCGCCGAGCGGATGGCGCCGCGCCCGGTCATCTTCCGCACCATGGACCTGGGCGGCGACAAGGTCGCCTCGTACCTCGGCACCACGCACGAGACCAACCCGTTCCTCGGCTACCGGGGCATCCGGTTCGCCCTCGCGCATCCCGAGGTGTTCCTGACCCAGATCCGGGCGATCTACCGGGCGAGTGTCCACGGGCGCGCCCGGATGATGTTCCCGATGATCGCCAGCGTCGAGGAGCTGCGCAGCGCCCTGGCGGTGTGCCGGCAGGCCGCCGAGGGGCTCGCGCGCGAGGGCGCCGATTTCGACCGCGAGCTCGAGATCGGCATCATGATCGAGACCCCGAGCGCGGTGTGGGTCGCCGACCTGCTCGCGCGCGAGGCGAAGTTCCTCTCGATCGGCAGCAACGACCTCATCCAGTACACGCTGGCGATGGACCGGGACAACGAGCGCCTCGCCCACCTCTACGAGCCGCTCAGCCCGGCGGTGCTGCGGAGCCTCGAGCACACGGTCCGTGCCGGCCACGGCGCGGGCCGCTGGGTCGGGGTGTGCGGCGAGATGGCCGGCGACCCGCTCACCGCCGTCCTGCTCGTGGGCCTCGGCATGGACGAGCTGAGCGTCTCGGGATACGACCTGCCGCGCGTCAAGGCGGCCATCCGCAGCGTGCCGGCCGTCCGCGCCCGCGAGGTCGCGGTCCAGGCGCTGACCTGCGAATCGGCCGCCGCGGTGCGCGCGCTGCTCCATGCCGAGTTCGACCCCCTGCTGCCGGACTACCTCGCGGGGGACGGGGGCGGAGAGTGAGCGCGGGCCTGCTCGAGCCGCCCTACGGCATCCGCGACCCGGGCGGCATGTGCGCGCGCATCGTCGGGCAGCCGGAGCAGATCGAGGAGGCGCTCGCCGGGGTCGCCGCCGCCCCCTGGCGGCTGCCGACGGGCGCGCCGGCGCTGCTCGCCGTCGGGGCGATGGGCGGCTCGGCGATCGCGGCCGAGCTCACGGAGGGGCTCTACCGCGACCGCCTGACGCGGCCCCTGCTGATCGTGCGGGACTACCGCTGGCCGGCCTGCGTGACCCCCGGCGCGCTCGCGCTCCTCAGCTCGTACTCGGGCGAGACCGAGGAGACGCTCGCGCTCTACCGGGAGGCGGGCGAGCGGGGGGTTCCGCGGGTGGCCCTCACGACCGGCGGCACGCTCGCCGCCTGGTGCGAGCGCGACGGCGTGCCGTGGCTGCGGCTCCCCGGCGGCGCGCCGCCGCGGGCGGCCCTGTTCGCCTCGTGGGTGCGCGTCACCGCGCTGCTCCACGCGCTCGGCTGGGTCGCCGACCCGGCCCCGGAGTGGGCGGAGGCGGCGCGCGCGCTGCGCGAGCGATCGCGGGTGATCGGCCCCGACGTCCCCGAGCGGGACAATCCCGCCAAGCGGCTCGCGCTCGCCCTGGCCGACCGCCGGGTCTTCCTCTACGCCGGAGCCGAGCGGGTGGGTCCGGTCGCGACGCGCTTCCGGCAGCAGCTCAACGAAAATGCTAAGATGCTCGGCCACTCGGCGACGGTGCCCGAGCTGAACCACAACGAGATCGTGGGCTGGCAACGCGGGGATGGCGTGCACGGTGCGGCGGTCGTGCTGCTGCGCGACGCGGAGGATTCGCCCGCCACGCGCACGCGGCTGACGCTCACCGGCGAGTACGCCGGCCGTCAGGGCGCGACGGTCCACGAGGTGGGTTCGGTCGGCGAGGGGCGGCTGGCGCGGCTCGCCGCGCTGGTGCAGTTCGGGGACCATCTGAGTCTCTACCTGGCGCTCGTGAACGGGGTCGATCCGACCTCGATCCCGGGCATCGACGAGTTCAAGCGGCGCCTCGCGGAGTCCGCGCGGCGCGCGGAGGGCCCGGCGGGCGGGCCGCTCCCGACGAGATGAGGACCGAGCGTGGCCGGTAATCCCATCGCGATCATCCCGGTGGCCGGCGTGGGCACCCGCCTGCGACCGCACACCCACACCCTGCCCAAGGTGCTGCTCCACGTGGCCGGGAAACCGATCCTCGCCCACATCCTGGACGACCTGCCGGGCCTCGGCATCACCGAGGCGGTGCTGGTGGTGGGCTACATGGGCGACCTGGTGCGCGAGTACGTCGTGCGCCATTATCCGGGCCTCAAGGCCCACTTCGTCGAGCAGCCCGAGCGGCTCGGGCTCGGCCACGCGGTCTCGCTCGCGGCCGCGCACGTGGACGACCAGCCGGTGCTCATCATCCTCGGCGACACGATCTTCGAGGCCGACCTGCGCGGCGTGCTCGCCGGCTCGACCCACAGCATCGGCGTCAAGGCGGTGGACGACCCGCGCCGGTTCGGGATCGTCGAGACCGACCGCGCCGGCCGCGTCACGCTGCTGGTCGAGAAGCCCGAGCGGCCCGCCTCGAACCTGGCGATCACCGGCATCTACTACTTCACCCACGCCGCGCCCCTGCTGGCGGCGCTGGAGGAGATCCAGCGCAAGGACATCCGCACCAAGGGCGAGTTCCAGCTCACCGATGCGATGGAGCTGATGGTGCAGAAGGGCGAGGTCCTGACGACCTTCCCGGTCGCCGGCTGGTACGACTGCGGCAAGACCGAGACCCTGCTCGAGACCAACCGCATCCTGCTCGACAAACGGGTGGACGGGAAGGGGATCGAGGGCTCGGTCGTCCACCCGCCGGTGTCCATCGCGCCGGGGGCGGTGATCGAGAACTGCATCCTCGGGCCGCACGCGTCGGTCGCCGCCGGCGCCCGGCTCAAGAACGCGGTGGTGCGGGACTCCATCATCAACGAGAACGCCGTCGTCGAGGACATCCTGATCGAGAGCTCGGTGGTGGGCGAGAGCGCCGTCGTCCGCGGTGCGTTCAAGCGCCTGAACGTCGGGCATTCGAGCGAGCTGCGCATCCAGTGACCGGCGCCGCCGGCCGCCCCTGCGGGGCCGCGCGGGGCCACCCCCGAGACCCAGTCGAGAACGCCCCGGCCGCCCCGGCGCCGGTCCGACGAGACGGGACGATCCACCCCCGAGCCAACGAGGAGCCGTGATGGGAGCGCGACACCTGTTCACTTCCGAGTCCGTCACCGAGGGTCTCCCCGACAAGATCGCCGACCAGATCTCGGACGCCGTGCTGGATGCGCTGATCGCCCAGGACCGCAAGAGCCGGGTCGCGTGCGAGACCCTGGTGACGACCGGGCTGGCGGTGGTCGCGGGCGAGATCTCGAGCAACGGCTACGTCGAGATCCCCAAGCTGGTGCGTGAGGTGATCGGCCAGATCGGCTACGACAGCGCCGAATACGGGTTCGACAGCCACACCTGCGCGGTCGTGACGACGATCGACGACCAGTCGGGCGACATCGCGATGGGGGTGGACAAGGGCGGGGCCGGCGACCAGGGCCTGATGTTCGGCTTCGCCTGCCGCGAGACGCGGCAGCTGATGCCGCTGCCGATCGTGCTCGCCCACGCGATCACCCGGCGGCTCGCCTACGTGCGGCGGCGCGGGATCATCCCCTACCTGCGCCCGGACGGGAAGTCCCAGGTGACCGTGGAGTACGAGGACCGCCGCCCGGTCCGCGTGGACACCGTGGTGGTCTCGAGCCAGCACGCCGAGGGGATCAGCCACCGCACGATCGAGAAGGACATCATCGAGCACGTCGTGGACCCGGTGATCCCGCGGCGGCTGCGCCGCGGGAAGAAGATCACGTTCCACGTCAACCCGACCGGCTCGTTCGTGAAGGGCGGCCCGATGGCCGACACCGGCCTCACCGGCCGCAAGATCAT
>CAZKQE010000085.1:7412-9529 GCA_964554725.1 uncultured bacterium | reverse complement strand
TCTGGATGATCTGCGACAGGTACTTGCCGAGACCGTCGTGGGTCATGCCGCGCTGGACGACGACGCCGGTGCGCGGCACCTTGGCGAAGGCGAGCGTGTTGTTGGGCCAGGTGGTGATCGCCTCGGCGAGGTCCTTGCCGACCTTGTTCTTGTCGATGTCGATCGCCGCCACGACCTCGACGTCGCGGATGTGGTAGCCGCCCAGGGCCACGTGCATCAGGCCCGGCACGCGGTCGGTCTCCTTCGCGTTCCGGTAGTAGTGGAGCCCCTGGACGAACGACGAGGCGCAGTTCCCCACGCCGATGATCGCGACGCGCACCTTGCTCATACCCACCGCCTCCTTATGAGTCCCGACCCGCACCGCGGGTGATCTTCCAGACGTGGACGACCCGCTGGGCCGCCGTCGCGAACGAGAGGATGGCGAGCAGCAGCAGGGCGCCCGGCATCGCCGGCCCCACCCCGAACAGCCCCGCCACGATGACCAGCGCCAGCCGCTCGGGCCGCTCGAACCACCCCACCCGGCACGCGAGCCCCAGGCCCTCGGCGCGCGCGCGCGTGTACGACACCATGAACGAACCGACCAGCGCGACCACCGCGGTCATCGCCACCGCCGCCCAGGTGCGCGGCTCGAGGCCGCGCGACACCTGCTCGACCACCAGCGCCGGGTCGAGCGACAGCTCGACCAGGTTCACCACGTAGAAGCCCGCCAGCCCGGCGAGCACCAGCCCCTCGCCCAGGCGGTCGAGGGTCGAGTCGAGGAACGCGCCGAAGCGCGACCCCACGGCGCCGCGCCGCGCCACCTGTCCGTCGAGCAGGTCGCACAGGCCGGCGAGCGCCGCCAGCACCGCCCCGCGCCGGAACCAGCCCTCGAAGAACGCCAGCCCCGCGCCGAGACTCAGCACCAGGCCCAGCGCGGTGAGGTGGTCGGCGCGCACGCCGACCCGGACCAGCCCGGAGACCAGCGGGTCGAGCGCGGCGGCGGCGAGGCGCGCCAGCCGCTGCTTCACGGCGGCGGCCGCCGGGCGGTCCGCGGCCGGCTCGGCGGCGCCGGCGAGCGGCAGCAGCGGGCCCAGGCTCACGCCTGCCCTCCGGTCGCGGCCCGCACGCGCGCGCGTCCCCCCAGCACCAGCACGATCTCCCCCCGTCGCCGTTCGGCGGTGAGCGTCGCGCGCACCTCGCGCGCCGTCCCCCGCGCCACCTGTTCGTGCAGCTTGGTCAGCTCGCGCGCCAGCGCGATCGGCCGCTCGCCCCACACCGCCTCGAGGTCGGCGAGGCAGGCGTCGATCCGGTGCGGCGACTCGAACGCGACCACCGTCTCGCGCCGCTCCGACAGCTCCTCGAGACGACGGCGGCGCGCCGCGCCCTTCGGCGGGAGGAACCCCACGAACGTGAAGGCGTCGGTGGGGAGCCCGCTCACCTGCAGCGCCGCGATCACCGCGCACGCCCCCGGCACGCTCTCCACCCGCACCCCGGCCGCCGCCGCCGCCCGCACCAGCGGGTAGCCGGGATCCGAGATCCCGGGCGAGCCCGCGTCGGTCACCACCGCCACGTGTTCGCCCCGCTCGAGACGCGCGAGCAGGGCCGGGATGCGCGCCCGCTCATTGTGCTCGAACAGGCTCACGACCGGGGTGGCGAGCCCGAAGTGCTCGAGCAACCGCCGGGTGCGCCGGGTATCCTCGGCCGCGATCACCTGCACCTCGCCGAGCACCCGCAGCGCCCGCCGCGTGATGTCCTCGAGGTTGCCGATCGGCGTGGCCACCAGATACAAGGTGCCTCCGGCGCCGGAGGGACCCGCACGCGTCACGCCTCTCCTTCCCCCGTCGCCCACCGGGAACCGGGTCCGAAAAGCCGGCGCACGTTAGCACGGCCCTCGGAAGGCCGTCCACCGCGCGCCCCGGGGGTCCGGCCGGGGCGGCTCACGCGGGCCTCCCGGCCGGGGCGCCGGCCGCCTCGTCGGCCGCCGCCCGGAACGCCGCAATCGCGCGCTCGATGCCCTCGTCGTCCACGTCGAGGTGGGTCACGGCGCGGATCCGGCGCGGCCCGGAGCGCTCCATCCACACCCCGCGCCGGTGGAGGCCGGCCAGCAGCGGCTCGCGTCCCGGCCCCCCCGCGGCCGG
>CAZKQE010000085.1:0-7312 GCA_964554725.1 uncultured bacterium | reverse complement strand
CGCGCCGGTGGAGGCCGGCCAGCAGCGGCTCGCGTCCCGGCCCCCCCGCGGCCGGTTCGATCATGACGATGTTGGTCTCCGGGGCGGCGACCGCGAGTCCGGGCAGCGCCCGCAGCCCCTCGGCCAGCCGCCGGGCGCGGCGGTGGTCGTCGGCGAGCCGCTCGACGTGGTGGTCGAGCGCGTGGAGGCAGGCGGCGGCCAGGATCCCGACCTGGCGCATGCCGCCGCCCCACTGCTTGCGCACGCGCCGCGCACGGCGCAGGAGCCCGGCCGGGCCGACGAGGATGGACCCGACCGGGGCGCCGAGCCCCTTCGAGAAGCACATCGAGAGGGTGTCCACGCACGCCGCCCAGTCGCGGATCGGCACCCCGGTGGCGACGGCGGCGTTCCACAGGCGCGCCCCGTCGAGGTGGACCCGCAGGCCGAGCCCGCGCGCCGTCTCGGCGGCCGCCCGCAGCCGCTCGAGCGGCACCACCGCGCCGCCGTGCCGGTTGTGGGTGTTCTCGAGGCAGAGGAGCGAGACCCGCGCCACGTGGTCGTCGTCGGAGTAGCCGCGCACCGCGGCGGCGATCGCGGACGGGGCGATCGCGCCGCGCTCGCCGGCGAGCGGGTGCGCGAGGCAGCCCGAGAGCGCGGCGATCCCCCCCTGCTCGTTCAGGTAGACGTGCGACTGCGCCTCGAGCAGCACCTCGTCGCCGCGGCCGGTGTGGACGCGCACCGCGAGCTGGTTGCTCATCGTGCCGCTCGGCACGAAGAGGGCGGCCTCCATGCCGGCGAGTGCCGCGACCCGCCGCTCGAGCTCGGCGACGGTCGGGTCGTCCCCGAACACGTCGTCGCCCACCGCCGCCGCGGCGATGGCGCGGCGCATCGCCGGCGTGGGACGCGAGACGGTGTCGCTGCGGAGGTCGACCGGCGCGGGCGGGGTGGACATGGCGCCAGTCTACGCGCTCGGGCGGCCGGCCGCGATGCCCGGGCGCCGCCGCGGCCGCCGGCGCCGCCCCCTGCGGTCCGCCTGACAAGGCCCTGACAACCGGCGCCGGGATTTCCCGTCAGATGCGCCGCGCGGACCCGGCATCCCGCCGCGGGCCGATTTCCGGCAGCGGGGGCGACGCCCGGGCATCGAAACCGCCGCACGCGCGGGGACGCGCCGGGGAGGGCCCGGCCCGCCGCCCGGCGACACTCGCGACACCCGAAGGAGCGCAACGCCGATGTTCTTCGACCCCACCATGATCCTGCTGATCCCGGCCCTCCTCTTCGCCTTCTGGGCGCAGTGGAAGGTCCAGCACACCTACCACAAGTTCGCGAAGGTGCCGGCGGCGAACGGACGCACCGGGCGCGAGATGGCGCTGGCGATCATGGCGCGCAACGGCGTCACCGACGTCGCGGTCGAGGAGGTCGGCGGCGTGCTGAGCGACCACTACGACCCGCGGGTGAAGAAGGTGCGGCTCTCGGAGCACAACTTCCGCGGCGGCTCGATCGCCTCGATCGCGGTCGCGGCCCACGAGGTGGGCCACGTGCTGCAGCACGCGCAGGGGTACGTGCCGCTCGCGATCCGCTCGACGCTCGCCCCGGTGGCCCAGATCGGCAGCTTCGCCGCCTTCCCGCTGTTCATGATCGGCGTGTTCTTCGGCGGGCCGTGGGCGAAGGGCCTGATGGACCTCGGCATCCTGTTCTTCACCGGCGCGGTGGTGTTCCAGGTGGTGACGCTGCCGGTCGAGTTCAACGCCTCGAACCGGGCGCTGGCGCAGCTCACCGAGACCGGCGCGGTGCGGCCGGAGGAGGTCGGGCAGGCGAAGCAGGTGCTCGACGCGGCCGCCCTCACCTACGTCGCGGCGGCGGCGATGGCGGCGCTCCAGCTCCTGCGCCTGGTGCTGATCCGCAACAGCCGCGACTGACGCCGCGGCGGTCCCAACGCGACGGGGTGGGGTTCCGAGCGGAACCCCACCCCGAGCCGTATGCGGTGCTGCGGCGCTAGCCCTGCGCCACCATGTCCTTCAGCTCCTTCGACACCTTGAACACCGGCACCTTGCGCGGCGGCACCGGGACCGCCTCGCCCGTGCGGGGGTTGCGGGCGATGCGGGACTTGCGGTCCTTGACGCGGAAGGTCCCGAAACCGCGGATCTCGATGTGGTGGCCGTTGGCGAGGGCGCGCGCCACCGCGTTGAGGAAGTTGTCCACCGTCTCGGCCACGTCCTTCTTGGTCAGGCCGGTCCGCTCGGCAATCTGATCCACGATATCCGCCTTGGTCATCTCGCCCTCCTGGTGCCGCCGTGATCGGGTTCGCCCCGCGCGCCATGGTCAGCACGTTCGCCGGAAGCTAACGCCCGCGTTCAAAACCTGTCAATCAGTTTTTGGACAAGGTCTTGCGGGATTCTCCCCCGGACCCGGCGGCGTCCGCCCCCCCGCCCAGGGCCGCCGCGCGGGCCGCCTCGATCGGATGGGCGGCTCCGCGCGCCACCGCCTCGGCGACCGCCGGCGCCCCGCGCGCGCTCTCCGCCGCCCACTCGCGCGCGAACGCCCCGGAGCGGATCTCCTCGAGCAGCGCCGCCATCGCCGCGCGCGACTCCGCCCCCACCACCCGCGGCCCGCGGGTGAGGTCGCCGTAGAGGGCGGTGCCGCTGATCCCCCGCCGCATCCCGGCCACGCCGCGGGCGTGGAGCAGGTCGGCGAGGTACTTGAGCTGGTGGACGCACTCGAGATAGGCGATCTCCGGCGCGTAGCCGCGGGCGACCAGCGTCTCGAAGGCGGCGGTGACCAGCGCGTTCATGCCGCCGCACAGCACCGCCTGCTCGCCGAACAGGTCCACCTCGGTCTCCTCGCGGACCGTGGTGCGCCACAGCCGCGCGCGCGCGCTGCCGATGCCGGCCGCGTAGCGCTCGGCGAGCGCCCACGCGCCGCCCGAGCCGTCGCGGTGGACGGCGAGGTAGGCGGGCAGCCCCTCGCCGTGCTGGTAGCGTTCGCGCAGGACGCCGCCGGGGCCGGTCGGCGAGACCAGCACCACGTCGGCGTCGGCCGGGAACGGGAGGTCGCCGTAGAGGAGGTTGAAGCCGTGGGCGAACACCACCCCGGCCCGCGGCGGCAGCGCCGCGGCCACCGCCGGCCACAGCGCCGGCACCCGCTCGTCCGGGAGCAGCACCGCGCACACCGCGGCCCGGCGCGCGGCGGCCTCGAGCGGGACCGGCGCGAAGCCGTGGGCGCGGGCGCGCGCCTCCCCCGCGCCGCCGGGGCGGGCGCCGACCACCACCTGGACGCCGCCGTCGCGCAGGTTGAGGGCCTGCGCCTCGCCCTGGTTCCCGAACCCCAGCACCGCGACCGCGGCGCCGGCGAAGGGATCGCTCATGGGCCCGGCCGGACGGCCGTCCGCTATTTCCCGGGGACCGCGGTGACCGTGAGGTCGGCGGCCGCCCAGTCCGACTTCGTCACCAGCGATCCGAGCTTGAACGTGTAGGCGCGCTTCTTCGCCCAGTAGAACCAGGTGTTGTAGGTGTCCTTGTCCGCGGTCCAGGTGTAGACCTGGTCGGGCGGGCCCTCGCTCGCCAGCGTCTTGCCGGCCGCGCTCTCGGCGCGCACCTCGGCGGTCGCCGCCGTCGCGTCGGCGACCAGCTGGCCGTTCTGCATCGCCAGGTAGACCATCAGCTCCTCGGTCGCCTTCCCGTTGTTGCCGGCCTTGGTGTAGATCGCGCCCAGCTGGCGGTGCAGGTTCTTCTGCTGCGGCTTGAGGCTCACCGCCTTGTGGACGGTCTTCACCGCGTCCACGAACTTCCCGCTCTCGGCCAGCACCATGCCGAGCGAGGAGAGCGCCTCGACGTCGTCGGGGCGCAGCGCCACCGCCGCCCGCCACTGCGCCTCGGCGAGCGCCCACTCGCCCGCGTTCTGATAGGCGAGCGCCGCGTTGAACGGCAGGTCGGCTTCGGTCGGCTTGAGCTTCCCGGCGCGCGCGTAGGCGTCGCCGGCGAGCTTGAAGTCGGCCTTGCGCTCGTTCCCCTGCCGGCTCTGGGCGCGCGCGAAGTAGGCTTCGCCCAGCGAGAGCGGGTGCTCGCCCGCCTCCGGCTCCGCCCGGATCAGCTCGTTGAAGTGGGCGATCGCCTCGTCGTACTTCTTGGCGTCCACCAGGCTGCGGGCGTAGCCGACGCGCACCGACTTGAGCGAGAGGATGAGCGAGCTGTCGCCCGGGGCCAGCTTGAGGCCTTCCTGGAAGCGCGCCTCGGCCTGCCGGTAGTCGCCCATGAAGGCGTGGACCGAGCCCAGGTTGCGCAGGGTCTGCGGGTCGTCCGGCTTGAGCAGCGAGGCGCGGGTGAGGTCGGCGAGCGCCTCCTCGTAGTGCTTCTTCGCCTCCGCCTTGAGCATGGTCTCGGCCTCGTCGGCCGGCGCCTTGCCGTACTCGGGATAGGCCTGCTGCGCGACGCGGATGTGCTCGATGCCGTCGTTGAACGCCCGCGCCCAGTACGAGTTCCGGTTGCCGATCGCCCACGCGACCTTCTTCTTGTCGCCCTTGGCCTCGAGGCCGGCGATCGCGCGCGCGAAGGCCCGCCCGGCGGGGCCGGCGCTCTCCACCTCGGCGTAGGCCCAGGCGAGATAGCCGATCGCCTCGGCGTCGTTCGGGTCCTCGGCCGCGCACTGCTCCAGCTCGTGGACCGCCTTGCCGAGCTGACGCTCGTAGCTCTCGCGGTCGCCCTTGTCCTTGTCCCGGATGCCCTGGGTCACGTACAGGATGCCCCCCGAGCAGTGCGGGTTGCGCGCCTCGGCGCTCCCGGCCCCCAGGGCCGCGATCGCCAGCGCGGCGGCCAGGGTCCACGTCGTGCGATGGGTGTTCAAGGTCTCCTCCTCCGCCCGCGGGGCGGCGAACCCGGCCTCAGGTGAGCCGGTTGCCGTTGACCGTCAGGCCGAATGCCGTGCCCAGGTACTTGGCGGCCTTGCGGGACGCCACCATGCGGGTCATGAAGATCTCGAAGTACTCCATGACCTGTGAGATCGCCGTGTCCACCGTCAGCTCCAGCGTGATGCGCTTCGCCGCTTCGTCCACGTTGAGGAAGCTGCGCTCGACCGCGTAGTTCACGCGGTCGTGGATGTCGAAGCGGATCATGTCCGGGTTGCGCACCCGGGTGCGGTGCACGTCGCTCTTGTCCGCCAGGATCACCGCCGCCGCGACCGGGCTCACCGGGTCGCCGTCGTTCTCGTGGTGGTTGCCGATCGCCCCCATGACGTGGACGATCTCGGCGTCGGGCATGCCCATCCCGGTGAGCAGCTGCATCGCCATGACCGCCGAGGTCTGCGCGTGGTGGTCGCGGTTCACCGCGTTGCCGATGTCGTGCAGGTAGCCGGCGATCGCCGCCAGCTCCGCCGTGCGCTCGGGATGCCCGAGCCGCTTCAGGATGTTGTAGGCGATGTGGGCAACCAGGCCGACGTGGCGCTCGCCGTGTTCGGTATAGCCGATCTCGGCCAGCGCCTGGTCGGCCGAGCGCACGTAGACCTTGACCCGCGGGTCCTCGCGCACCGACTCGAAGGTCACCGGACGCACGGCGGGCGCGTCGGCGATGCCGGGCGCCGGGGCGCCGGTGCCGGAGGCCTGCAGCCGGGGTCGCGAGGGGTTCGTGGGCATGTCGTGGGCTTTCCTCTTGCGGGAAGGATGCCAGCCCGGACCGGGCCGGCCATGGCTGCGCGGCGCCGGGATTCTTGTCCCGCAAGTCATGGTGCGTCAAGGGCAAAGCCTTGATCCGCAACCCCCTTGCGCGTGCCTGACAAGCGACCCCGGGTGCGTCGCGATCGCGACGGTCCGTGCGACCCCGCGCCGCGGCGGCCCCGCCCGGGCCCGGCCGGCTAGAGCACCTCGGCCGGGTCCACGTCGGCGACCACCCGGACGCTGGACGGGCGCGCCTTCGACTCCGCCCACTCGAGCCCGCGCGCGGCGACCGCGCGCAGCGCCGGCGCCCCCCCCGCCTTGAGCAGCAGGTGCCAGCGGTACCTCCCGCGCAGGCGGGCGAGCGCCTGCGGGGCGGGCCCCAGCACGGTGACCGAGCGGGCGGCGGCCTCGTCGGCGATCGCGGCGCCGAGCGCCTCGGCCGCCCCGGCGACCACCGCGTCGTCGGCGCCGGTGAGGAGCAGGGTCGCCAGCCGCACGAACGGCGGATAGCCCGCCTCGCGGCGCTCGGCCAGCTCGCGCTCGGCGAAGCCCGCCGCGTCGTCCCGGCAGGCGGCGGTGATCGCGGGATGGTCGGGCGAGCAGGTCTGCACCAGCACCTCGCCGGGCCGCCGGCCGCGGCCCGCCCGTCCGGCGACCTGCACCAGGAGCTGGAACGTGCGCTCGGCGGCGCGGAAGTCGGGCAGGTGGAGCGCCACGTCGGCGTCCAGCACGCCGACCAGGGTCACGCCGGGGAAGTCGAGGCCCTTGGCGATCATCTGCGTGCCGAGCAGGACGTCCGCCTCGCCGCGCGCGAACGCGGCGAGCGCCGCCGCCGGGGCGCCGCGGGCGCGCGCGACGTCGGTGTCGAGGCGCAGCACCCGTGCCGCCGGCAGCGCCGCGGCCAGCTCGCGTTCGGCCCGCTGCGTGCCCGCCCCCGAGAGCCGCAACAGCGCCGCACGGCACTCCGGGCACTGCGCGGTCGCCGGCTCGCGGTGGTCGCAGTAGTGGCAGCGGCGCTCGCGGGGCGCGAGGTGGAAGGTGAGCGCGATGTCGCAGTGCGGGCAGGTCGGCACCCAGCCGCAGGCCCGGCACTGGGTGTGGTGCGAGTGGCCGCGCCGGTTGAGGAACAGCAGTGCCTGCTCCCGGCGCTCGAGCCGCACGGTCAGCGCGTCGAGCAGCGGCCGCGAGAGCAGCGAGCCGCCGCCCGCCTCGTGGCGCAGGTCCACCACCCGCATCGCCGGCATCGGCCGGCGGTCGACGCGATGGGGCAGGACGACGCGCGTGTACTTGCCGCGCGCCGCGTTGGCGAGCGACTCGAGGCTCGGCGTCGCCGAGCCCAGCAGCACCGGGATGCCCAGCATCTGCGCGCGCCGCACCGCGGCGTCGCGCCCGTGGTAGCGCAGCATCTCGCTCTGCTTGTAGGCCGGCTCGTGCTCCTCGTCCACGACGATCAGGCGCAGCGCGGGCAGCGGGGCGAACACCGCCGAGCGCGCCCCGACCACCACGTCGAGCCCGCCCCGGCGCGCCAGCTCCCAGTTGCCGCGGCGCTCCCCGATCGACAGGTAGGAGTGGAGCACGCCGACCCGCGCGCCGAAGCGGCGGCGGAACTCGCGCACGAGTTGCGAGCCGAGCGCCACCTCGGGGACCAGGACCAGGCTCTGGCCGCCCGCGCCGCGCGTCCGCTCGACGGCC
>CAZKQE010000084.1:0-9557 GCA_964554725.1 uncultured bacterium | reverse complement strand
CGGCGAGCCCCTCCGGCGTGAGGTCCTGTCCCGGGGTGTTCGCCAGGTCGCGCGCGAGGCAGGTCGCCTCGGCCCGGCGCGCGCCGCGCGCCACCGCCGGCGCCAGCGCGCGGGCCAACGCGGGGTCGCGCTCCACGACCTCCACGCGTCGCAGCGGCGCCGCACCGATGTCGCGCCGGTACGCCGTGAAGCGGTAGTGCCCGAGCAGCGAGCCCTCGGCGACCGCGACGGCCGCCGCGGCGGGGTCGAGGCCGCCGCGGCCGGCGCCGTGGACCACGGTGACCAGGGTGCCCGCGCCCAGCTCGCGGGCGCGCTTCGCCGCCACCGCGGCGGCGCGCAGCACGCGCGGCGGATCGAGCGCGGCGCGCGTCCCGAGGCCCACCAGGATCAGGCGCTTCGCCCGCAGTCCGGGCGGGTAGAGGACGGCGGTCTCGAGGAACCGGCCGGTGAAGTCGCGCCGGCGCAACAGCGCGCGGATCGCCCCCCGGCCGGCCTTGTCCACCGCGGCCGCCGCGCCGCTCAGAACCCCGCCATCCTCGAGGATCCCGAGCGCCAGCGCGCCGGCCGGGCGGGAGGTCACATCGCCACCTCGCAGCATCACGTCCATCGCATCCTCCGGCACGCTCATGTGGAATCCGAGCGGCAGCTTAGCCGACCGCATCGCCGCCCGGGATCGGTGCGTCGCAAGGGTCTACGGGGCCCGACTTGACCTGTCGCGGCGCGCGACTTGCATGGGTTCGACGCCCTCGCGGCTTGTCCCGGCCCGTCCGGGCTGGCATTCTACAGGTCGCGCCCCCACCGCGCCGCACGGGAGAGGCCTCACGCGCCGTCGGCCATGGATGCCCCCGCCGTACGGCCGGGGGAAGACGGTGCCGGCCCGGACGCCGGCTACGAAAGGGAGTGATTGCGATGCGCAAGACCCTGCTGACGACTTGCTTCCTGATTGCCGCCCTCGCGATGGTCGCGGGCTGCGGCGGCAACCCTGCGGACCAGGCGATGGAGACCAGCAGCGACAGCCTGCTGGCGGCCAGTCCCGCCGAGCCCGCCCCGGGCGACATCACGCCCCAGACCGACTACCAGGCGCCGCAGACGCCGGCCGCCTCCGCGCCGCCGGTCCCGGCTCCCAAGCCGCGGGCCCAGAGCCAGCCGCCGCGCCCGCGCGCCGAGACCCCGGCCCCCGCGCCCGCGAACCCGGGCGTGACCGTCCCCGAGGGCACGGCGATCAAGGTGGCGGTGAACGCCGAGATCTCGTCCGAGACCGCACAGCCGGGTGACACCTGGACCGGCACGGTGCGCGAGCCGGTGGTCATCGGCACCGCGGCCCCGATCCCGGCCGGCAGCGTGGTCCACGGCGTCATCACCGGCAGCCTCGCCGCCGAGAAGGGCAACCGCGCGGTGCTGGTGCTGGCGGTCAAGTCCATCACGGTCGGCGACACCGAGTACACCGTGCCGGCCGGCACCGACAGCATCATCGCCGGCTCGCCGCGCGCGCGGAACCTGGGCGCGATCGCGGGCGGCACCGCCGCCGGCGCGCTGATCGGCAAGGCGGTGGGCGGCAACAAGGGCGCCCTGATCGGCGGGCTCATCGGCGGCGGCGCGGCGACCGGAGCGGTCGCCAAGTCGAAGGGCTACCAGGTGGTGCTGAAGCCCGAGACCGAGCTGACGTTCACGGTGAGCCGCGCGGTCGTGATGAAGTAGTCCCGCCACGCGCGGGGGCGATGAACGGGCGGGGCCGGCGACGGCCCCGCCCTTCGCACAGGTGTCCCGCCGCGGCCTCCCCGGCCACGGCGTCTGCCCCTCCGGGTACAGCGGCGTCGCGACCGCTCCGGACCGCGCCCTGGGCCGCAACGGGTTACCGGCCGTCCCGGGTGGCACGCGGGGTGCGAGTGTGGGGATGCGGTTCACGTCCCTGCCCTGGGTCAACGCACCGCGCCGCCCCGTCGCGGCCGGCCGGAGGAGTCCCATGACCACGCCGCTGCGCCTCGCCCTCAGCCTCCCGTTCGCTCTCGCCCTGCTCGCCGGGTGCTCGAGATCCGGGACCGTCGCCGGTCCGGGCGATCCCGGCGCGTCCACCGCCGCCTCCGACCAGGCCCAGGTCGCCTCGGCGCTGGCCGCGGAGCCGGCCTACATGGACGACGAGGTCTCCGAGTCCCCCGACCAGACCTCGATGCAGGGCGCCGAGCCGGCCGCGGCCGGGCGCGTCGCCGGGCCCGCCGGGGCCGAGGCGGCGATCCGCCCGCTCGCCTTCTGGCGGAACATCCGCAGCGTCGAGCGCAGGATCGACATCGAGTTCCTCGAGCACGACCCGGACGGGCGTCCCACCGTCGCCGTCGCCACCGTCCACCGCTTCATGCGCGGCACCTTCAACCTCCTGGTCGGCGACGAGGTCCCCGAGGGGAGCCCGCCGCAGGGGCACGTGATCCACAAGCCGCTCGCCGACCACGCCGTGCGCCGCGTGATGCTGCGGCGCGTCGAGCCGACCGACGCGGCCAGCGACCGCCGGCACTGGCGGATCGTCGCCACCTCGGGGATCAGGATCACCTCGCGCGAGGCGGCGACCCGGATCGAGAGCCTGCGCATCCAGAGCGGCGCGCTCGACACCACGATCACCGACCCGCTGGCGTTCTTCCGCCTGCGCTCGATCCTCCAGCTCGACCCGCAGGCCGACGTCACCCTGACCGCGACCACGCTGCGGAACGACGACGTCGTGCTGCTCTACCTGCGCGACCATCGCCGCCGCTTCCACAACAACGGCGACAACACCTACACCGCGGTGTTCCGGGTCCCGGACCGGACCGGTCTCCATCACGTGGGCGTCAACGCGCTCTCGAACGGGACGCTGTTCGACGACGCGGCCCCGTACGACTCGCAGACCTGGATCGAGCCCTACCTGGTCCACCCGCTGGTCCTCGCGGACGGCACGCCGACCGACTGAGCGCGGCCCGGAGAGGCGAACGGCGGCCCGTCCCCGCGACGGGCCGCCGTTCCGTTTCCGGCGCCGGGGGGCGCCGGCGTCAGTCGTCGTCGTCCGCCGGCGGTCCGGGAGGGCGCTCGCGGAACAGCGCCGCCCACTCCTCCAGCTCGCGCTTCGACAGCGTGGTCGGCTTCTCGGGGGTCTCGCCGGCCCCGCCCGCCGGGCCGAGGATGCTCGAGAGGAACAGGTCGGCGAGCGCGACGTCGGCGCCCATCGCCCGCGCGTGGCGCGCCACCTCGAGGTCCGAGGTGACCACGGTGAGGCGGTCGACCCGCTCCACGCGGTCCTCGACCAGCGCGCGGATGTCGTCGTCGGCCTTGCGCGGCGGCCGCGAGAAGCGCACCTCGACCCGCCCGCCGCCCTCGTCGCCGCCGCCCTGCTCGCCGTCGAACACGACGATGAACCGCGCGTCGCCCATGCCCACCGCCCACGAGAGCAGGTTCACCAGCTTGTCGCGCCCCTCACGCAGCGTGCGGTCGGGCCCCGGCTTGAGCGCGGGCGAGCGCAGCACCAGGTTGTAGCCGTCGACGACGATCAACCGCGACTCGTTCATCGTCGTCCCCGCACGCCCGGCCGCGGTCCGGCGCCGCTCAGCGCGCGCCGCCCAGCGAGGTGTGGAGGATGACGCCGGCGTCACCGACCGCCCAGCCGCGCAGCGCGTCCACGAACCAGACGTCGTTGAGCCGGCGGTTCGTGTTCGAGACCTGGCGCGTCCAGCTGGCGCCGCCGTCGCCGGTCCGCAGCACCAGCCCCGAGGCGTTGAAGCCGACCGCGTAGCCGGTCTGCGGGTCGGCCGGGAAGTGGACCGCCTCCATGTCGTTGAGCGACCCGAGGTTGCCGTTCTGCCACACGCCGGCCCCGCCCACGTCCACCGTGCGCGGCGCGGCGCCCGAGGGACCGACCGCCCACGCCGCCGCCCGCGTGCGCCGGTCCACCGCCCGCAGCGAGAGGCCGGTGACCGCCGGCTGCACCCGCGTCCACACGACGCCGGCGTCCACCGTGCCGAAGATCTCGCCGATGTCGCCCACCGCCCAGCCCTCGCGCGCGCCGGCGAAGGCGACGCCGTGGAGCACGACGCCGGTCAGGTTCTGCTTCGTCCAGTCGCGGCCGCCGTTCACCGTGCGCAGCACCGCGCCGGCGCTGCCGACGGCGAACCCGGTGTCGCGGTTCGCGAAGCGGACCGCCATCAGGTTCTCGCCGTGACCGAGCGCGATCCGGGTCCAGGTGACGCCGCCGTCGGTGGTGCGCAGCACGGTCCCCAGGTTGCCCACCACCCAGCCGGTGTCCGGGTCGGCGAAGTGGACGCCGTTCAGGTTCGCGCTGGTCTGGCTCACCCGGTTGCGCCAGGTCACCCCGGCGTCGGTGGTGTGCATGATGGTCCCGGCGTCGCCCACCGCCCACCCCTCGCGCCCGTTCGGCTGGAAGAACACGCCGTTGAGGTTGCGGGCCGTGTTGCTCACCTGGAGCGTCCATCCGGAGTCGGCGTGGACGAAGACGCTGGCGCTGTCGCGCCACCCGCCGGCTTCGGCGGTGAGCCACGCGACCCCGACCCCCACGCCGCGCACCCGGCCGGTCGTCGTGACCGTGAACACCGCCGGGTCGCCGCTCGTCCACTGGAACCCGGCCCCGGCGACCGGCTGCCCGAGCGTGTCGTAGGCCACCGCGACGAACTGGCGCTCGCCGCCCACCGCCACCGTGTCGGCCTCGGGGGCCAGCGTCACCGCGGAGAGGGGCGGCAGGGGGTTCGGGACCACCGAGCGGGTGGCCGAGCACTCGCAGCCGCCGAGCGGGGCCAGCGCGGCGAGGGTGAGCCATCCGGCGGCGGCCGCGCGGCGGGCGGCGGGGGGGGCGTTCATGCCCTTCATGGTACGAGAGCGGCGGGGGCCGGCGCCACCGTCCCCCGCGGCCGGCGCGGGCGCCGGGGCTCGCCTTGTCGCGCCCGGCGGCGTGACCTACTGTCCGCCGCCCGGGACGCGCCCGCGGTCGGCGGGGGCGCCCACGGCCCCGGCACCCCGGAGACGCCATGCTGGAAGTCCGCGACGTGCTGAAGCGCTACGACGGTCGGGCGGTGGTCGACCGCGTGTCGTTCGACGTCGCCCCCGGGGAGATCTTCGCCCTGCTCGGGCCCAACGGCGCCGGCAAGACCACCCTGATCCGCATGATCACCGACATCCTGCGCCCGGACGAGGGCACGATCCGGCTCGACGGCCGCGCGGTGACCGACCGCGCGCGCGCCGAGATCGCCTACCTGCCCGAGGAGCGCGGCCTCTACCGGCGCTCGCGCACGGTCGACACCCTGACCTACTACGGCGAGCTCAAGGGGCTGCCGGGGCGCAGGGCCCGCGCCGCGGCGATGGAGCTGCTCGAGCGCGTCGAACTGCGCGACTGGGCGCTCAAGCCGGTCCAGGCGCTGTCGAAGGGCATGCAGCAGAAGGTCCAGCTGTGCACCGCCCTCATCGGCGAGCCCCGGCTCCTCATCCTCGACGAACCGTTCAGCGGGCTCGACCCGATCAACGTGCAGATGTTCGAGGAGCTGCTCGCCGAGCGCCGCGCGGCCGGGGCGACCGTGCTGCTCTCGACCCATCAGATGAACAAGGTCGAGGAGCAGTGCGACCGGGCGCTGATGATCCACCGCGGATCCAAGGTGCTGTACGGCACGGTGCGCGAGATCCGCCGGCGCTACTCCGACCACGCGGTGGTCGTGCGCGCCCACGGGCCGCTCGCCGGTGTGCCGGGCGTGCGGTCGGTGGCCGTCGCCGACGGGGAGGCGACGCTGGTGCTGGAGGCGGCGACCACTCCCCAGTCGGTGCTGCGGGCGCTGCTCGACCGCGGCGTCGAGGTGGAGTCGTTCGCGCTCGCGACCACTCCGCTCGAGGACATCTTCGTCAAGGTGGTGAACGAGGGCCCCGGGCCCGGCGCGGTCGGCGCGACCGCGGCGCCGGTGACCGCCGCCGGCGAGGGACCGCGATGAGCCTCTCCTGGTCGCGCATCGGCACCGTCGCGCGCCGCGAGTTCCTCACCACCGTGCGGCGCAAGGCGTTCGTGTTCACGGTGCTGGGCACCCCGGCCTACTTCGCGTTCGTCATGTGGATCTCGACCGCGGGCGAGCTGAAGGAGCGCAGCGAGGTGCTGAAGGAGCTGTCGGCGATCGGCGTCGTGGACTCCTCCGGGCTGTTCGGCGACGCGCCGGCGGAGATCCGCACCGAGGTGCGCGACGAGGCCGGCGGCATGTTCGCCCGCAAGGCGCCGGCCGACCTGATCCCGGCGTCGGTGTTCCGCACCACGGTGCGGCGCTTCCCCGACCACGCGAGCGCCGAGACCGCCCTGCGGGCGCGCGAGGTCAGCCAGCTGGTCGTGATCCCGGCCGACTACCTCGAGACCGGCGAGGTGCGGCGGTACGCGCGGACCAGCAGCCTGTTCTCCTCCGCCGACAAGCGGGCGGTCGCCACCTGGCTCGCGAGCGGCCTGGTACGCGGGCGGGTGGACTCGCTGCTGGCGCAGCGCGTCGCGCGCCCGGCCGAGCACGAGCGGCTCTACACCCTCGGCAAGGACGGGGAGTTCGAGCGCAAGGACGACCGCCGCGAGCTGCTCGACTTCTTCCTGCCGTTCATGTTCGCGATGCTGCTCGGGGTCTCGATCGTGCTCGGCGGCCAGTACCTGCTCCAGGGGGTGGCCGAGGAGAAGGAGTCGCGCATCCTCGAGTCCCTGCTGTGCACGGTGAGCGCCGAGGAGCTGCTGGCGGGCAAGCTGTTCGGCCTCGGCGCCGCCGGGATGCTGGTGGTCGCGATCTGGGCCGGGGTGGGGGCGGCGCTGCTGGGCCCGGTCCTGCTGCTGGCGGGGATGAAGCTGCCGGCCGGGATGCTGGTCATCGCGCTCGCCTACTTCCTGCTCGGCTACCTGTTCTACGGCAGCCTGATGACCGGGATCGGGGCGGTGACGAACAACATGCGCGAGGCGCAGCAGTTCGCGGTGTGGTTCACGTTCCTCAACTTCGCCCCGTTCATCATGATCACCTTCCTGCTCGGGCGGCCCGGCTCGCCGCTCGCGGTCGGCCTGTCGCTGTTCCCGCCCACTGCCGCCGGGGCGATGATGCTGCGGCTCACCGCCCCCTCCTCGACGGTGCCCGCGTGGCAGATCGGGCTCTCGCTGGCCCTGCTGGCCGCCGCCGCCTGGGCCGCCCTCATGGGCTCGGCCCGCATCTTCCGCATCGGCCTGCTGCTCTACGGGAAGACCCCCAGCCTGCCCGAGATCCTGCGCTGGGCCCGCCGCCCCTGAGGACCCCCGGCGGGGCCTCCTGCCCTGGCCGGGCGGCATTCTGCCACCCCCCGGACGGGGCCTGGCCGGTGCCATTTCGTGCTTGGCGACGGGTCGCCCTTCAGGGACAATCATTTACGCGCCAGATGGGGCTGCGGGGTCGAGAGGAACGCCTCTTGCCTTCCCTCCCGACCCGGTGGCCGGACCGAGATCCGGCGCCCCATAGCGACAGAAGCCTTCGAGCGGCACGTAAAGACCCGGGTCCGGGAGACCCCGTCCGCCACGAGGGTCGGAAGCGCGGCCTGCCGGCACCAAGCGCCTGCACCAGCCGTTTCCCTTCTGCGGGTCGGACTCCAGTGTCCGCCTCGAAAACGGGATCGCCCGGTCGACGACCGGGCGTTTTCGTTTTCCCGCGGCACCGGGCCGCGCCCGCGGGACGGGCGTGGCGGCGCATCCGCGCCGCGCGGCCGGATCCCGCCCGGCCGCGCGACGGGGGGAGCGGCGGCTACGGGGTCGCCACCGGCCGCGGCGCATCCCACGCGGTCGGCTCGGGCACCACCCAGTCCGTCTTCTCCGCCTTCGTGCCCGGCGGCTTCGGGTCCGGCACCTTGTGGCTCACCGGCGGCAGGCTCTTCAGGTAGGCGGCGACCGCGTACGCGTCCTCGTCGGTCATGTGCCCGTACATCGGCCACGGCATCGGCGGCAGCAGCATCGAGCCGTCCGCCCGCTGCCCGGTGCGCAGCGCCTTGACGATGTCGTCCTCGCTCCACGAGCCGATGCCGGTCTCCATGTCGGGGGTGAGGTTGCGGGCGTAGCTCGTCCCCCACGGTCCCACCCAGCCCAGTTCGCTGCCCGCGAGCTTCCGGCTCATGTCGGCGGCGTTGTAGAACGTGCCCGGGGTGTGGCAGTCGTTGCAGGCGGAGATCCACGTCAGATACTCGCCGCGCGCGACCTTCTCGGCCTGCGTCATCGCCGCCGGCGGCGTCCCGGCGGTCATCGTGCAGGAGAGCGACGAGATCGTCGCGGCGAGGGCGGCCAGCGACGCGACCGCGGCGGTCCAGCGGGTCCAGCGCATGGTGAATCCTCCTGTCGGGGGTGGAGACTTCCGGTGGAGGGCCGCAATTTGGCCGCAGGTCCCCCGCCTGTCAACGGTGGGACCCGGCGCCCGACGCCGGACCCGCGGACGCACTCCGCCGATGCCCCCCCGCTCGGGCCGGTGTACCCTCCGCGCGATTCGGTCCGCCCCTCGCCCCCACCACGCGATCCGGGAGTCCCCATGAACCGCCTGCGCCGCCCGCTCACGCCGCTGTGCATCGTCCTCGCCTGCGCCCTCCCGATGCTCGCCGCCTCCCCGGCCGGCGCGGGCATCCGCGACAGGATCAAGTCGGTGAAGGACAAGGCGACCGGGCAGCCGCCCGCGGCCGGGGCCGCGGGCTCCGCACCCCCGCCCGCGTTCGACGGGCGCACGCTCGAGCTGACGGGCCCGCGTCTCGACCAGGTGCTCGCCGGGTTCCGGGCCTCGGCCGCGGCCACCGCCGACCGGCCGAAGCTGGTCGCGCGCCAGGAACAGCTGCAGAAGGAGGTGGACGCGCTGCAGGAGAAGCACGGCGGGACGTTCGCCGAGTACGCCGCGAAGCGCGACGAGCACCGGGAGTGCCTGCGCTCCGGGGTGCAGGAGCAGCACCGCGAACGCATCGCCCGGATGATGCAGGCCGGGCAGGTGGACCCGCGGTCCATCGAGACCCTGGCCCGGCTGTCGGTGAGGGTGAACGAGGCGCAGATCGCGGGCGACACCGCGACCGTGCGGAAGCTCGGCGTGGAGGTGGACCGCATCGTCGGGGTGACGAAGGAGGACACGCTCGCGGCGAGGAAGGCGTGCGGTCCCGACCCGACGCCGCCCCCGGCGATGGCGCGGTTCGATGCGGCCACGGCCGAGCAGGGCGCGACCCTCGAGCGCCTCCGCGGCATGGAGTTCGCGGCGGTGGAGACGCGGGTCAAGGCCAGCGGCATGACCGAGGACCAGCTGGCGATCGCCACCGACCGCATCCTCCTCTACCTGGCCGCGGTGAAGGGCAGGCGGGAGCCGGCCGGGTTCACGGACACGGAACTCCAGGCGCTGGCCGCCCGCCGGGACGCGCTGGCGGCGGCGCTCGGAGCCTGAGCCCGGGGAGCGGAAGATCCACCGACACGGTCCCGGCCCGCTCGCGGCGCTGACGCTGGCCCTGACGCTCGCCCCGGCGCCGTCCGCCGCGGCCGGCGCCTCGCTCGCCCTGTGGCGCGACGGCGCCTGGCACGCGTGGTGGCACGCCGACCGCGCGCCGGCGCGCTG
>CAZKQE010000083.1:0-9591 GCA_964554725.1 uncultured bacterium | reverse complement strand
CCGCGCGCGCGTGCAGCTCGGCGTGGGTGTCGAGATGATGCCCCTTGCGCCCGCCGCGCACCAGCGCCCCCTCGCCGAGCGCGCTCTCGATCATCACGCGCGCCATCGCCGCGCAGCGGCCGGCGAGTGCCGCGGCGCCGTCGTGGAGCGTCGAGGACTCCCGCACGTAGCGCTCGTTGTTCTCCATGTCCTCGGCGCTCCAGCCGCGCGAGTGGGCGACGTAGGGGAACTGCGGGAACTGGCAGCCGATCTCGGCGAAGAACCCCAGCATGTGGCCGGCGACCGCCTGCACGTTGTCCTGGCCGCCGGTGATGATGAAGCCGGCGACCTTGTTGCGCAGCAGGTGCTGGTTGGCGATCGTCTCCTGGTTCTGGATGCAGTTCATGCGCTCGACCATCTTGTGGTAGAGGCTGCTCGCCGCCCCCCAGCGGATCGGGGTGGCGACCAGGATGACGTCGGCCCAGTGCACGACCCCCTCGTAGACGCGGTCCATCTGGTCGTTCGCGTCCATCTGGGTGATCGAGCAGGGCCAGGTGCAGGCGTGCGCCGACTTCGAGTAGAACCCCTCGCACGCCCGGAACGCGAGGTCGCGCACGCGCAGCAGCCGCGTCTCGCACGCGAACCGCTCGCCCGCCGCGCCGAGCGCGTGGACCAGCAGGTCCTCCGAGGTGCTGTAGCGCGGGTGGTCGGCGGTCATCGCGGTGGTCGAGAGGCCGAGCACGCGGATGGGCCCCGCTTCGCGCACCGGCTTGCGCGCGAGCGGGTGGGGGGCGTGCGGCTTCTTGTGGCGCTTCGTGCGCGGCTCGGCCCGCACCAGCACGCGGCCCCCCTCGACCCGCACGTCGTGGGCGGGGACGCGGTCGTCCTCGAAGCCGGGCTCGCCCTCGCCGGTGCGCCAGTGGAACTTCCAGTAGTGCCACGGGCAGGTGACGTAGTCCCCCTCGAGCGTGCCCTGCCCGAGCGGCCCGCCGACGTGGTTGCAGGCGCCGGAGATCGCGCCGAAGGCGCCGTCCTTGTGCGTCAGGGCGATGCGCGTGCGGCCGATCGCGACCGGCTGCACCGGGCGCGACGCCAGCTCGTCGGCGGCGCCGACGTCCACCCAACCCTCGTCCGACATGACCCCTCCCCGGCGGCGGGACGGCGCCCGCCGCGGATCACTCGCCGCGCAGCGCCTCGACCGGGTCGAGCGCCGCCGCCTTGAGCGCGGGCGCCACCCCGGCCCCCACGCCGACCACCAGCGCCATCGTCAACGCCTGCAGCACCATCCCCGGCGAGGTGAGCGACTCGATGCCGGGCACCGTGGCCGAGAGCAGCCACGCCCCGCCCACCCCGATCAGCAGGCCGGCCACCCCGCCCGCCAGCGCCGTGACGCCGGACTCGAACAGGTACCAGAGCAGGATCTGGGCGCGGGTGGCGCCGATCGCCTTGGCGAGGCCGATCTCGCCGACCCGCTCCTGCACGACGATCCACATGATCGTGAGGATGCCGATCGCCCCGACCAGCAGGCTGATCGCGGCGATCCCGGTGACCACCCCGCTCACCACCGAGACGATGCGGTCCACCATCGCCTGCCCTTCCTTCTGCGTGACGACGGTGAAGTCCACGACGCCGTTGTGCCGCTCCTCGAGCAGCGCGGTCGCCCGCTCGACCACCGGGTCGATGGCGTCGGCCGAGGCGGCGAGCAGGTCGATCTCGTCCAGCTCCGGCCGGTTGAAGAGCTGCATCGCGCTGGCGACCGGCACATAGGCCGCGTCGTCCAGGTCGAAGCCGAGGAACTGCCCCTTCTGCTCCATGATGCCGATCACGCGGAACCGGGTCTGGGCGATGCGGACGATCTGGCCCAGCGCGTTCGCCTCGCCGAACAGCTCGCGCTTGAGGCGCGGCCCGAGGACCACGACCGGCGAGGCGCGGTCGAACTCGACGTCGGGCAGGAAGCGGCCGACCGCGACGTCCATGGACCAGGTCTGCGGCACGTCGGCCGAGGCGCCGTAGACGTAGACACGCCGGCTGCGGTTGCCGTACTCGACGATCCCGGTGCCGACCGTGGTGGGCACCGTCCCGGCGACCCCCGGCAGCCGGCTCAGGGCGCGGGCGTCGTCGAGGGTGAGCCGCCGCGCGCTGCCGCCCAGGGTGCCGGGCATGCCGCCGGTCTCGATCTTCCCGGGGTAGAAGGCGATCAGGTTGGTGCCGAACTGGGTCATCTGTCCCAGGATGAAGTGCCGCATCCCGGCCCCGAGCGAGGAGAGGAGCACGACCGCCGCGACGCCGACCGTGATCGCCAGCGCCGAGAGCCCGTAGCGCAGCCGGTGCGAGCGCAACGCCTCGAGGGTGAGGGCGAACAGGTCGCGGAGGCTCATCGGGCCGCGCCGGTCCACGCCCGGCCCCGTGGTCCGGACCCGCGGCCGCAGGACCCGGGGCCCGCCATGTCGGGGGTCGGGCGCAGTGCAAAATGCCCCGTGCAGACTCCCGCGCCCGCCGCTACAATTGGGCCCTGGACGGTGGGAGCCATCGGGCGCCCGCAAGTCCGGTCGTGCCACGAACGCGGTTCGCGCCCGGTCGGTCGTTCCCTCGGCTGCAGGAGGTCATCCATGCGCCTTCGTCACCCCTTCGCCGCTCTGATGTTCGCCACGGTCGTCGCGACGGCCGCGCCGGCCGCGGCCAGCACCATGTACGTCGCCACGCTCGACGGCTCCCTCGAGTGTCCGCCGGTGGCCACGCCGGCCACCGGGTTCGGCACGTTCGTGCTCAACGACGCCGGGACACAGCTTACCATCCACATCGAGTTCAGCGGGCTCCTCGGCACGCAGACCAACCAGCACATCCACATCGGCGCTCCGGGCACCTGCGGTGGCGTGGTGTTCGCCCTCCCGGCCGGGAATCCCATCGACGTGGTGTGGAACATCCCGGCCGCATCGGTTCAGGACCTCAATGCCGGACTCCTCTACGTGAACATCCACAGCACGTTCCGGACCGCCGGCGAGATTCGGGGGCAGATCGTGGCGGGGCCGACGAGCGTGGCGCCCGGGACCTGGGGCAGGATCAAGACGCTCTATCGGTAGTCGCCGGCAGGACTCGCGACCGTCCGACTCCGGTCGGGCGGTCGTCCTGCGTCCGGCTCCCGCCCGCGGCTCCTCCGTCAGTGCCGCCCGCGCAGGGCGTCGGCGGCGTCGAGCCGCGCCGCGCGCCGCGCCGGCATGAGGCCGAACGACACGCCCGCGACCAGCGCCAGCGTCATGACCAGCGCGATCCAGCCCGCGCTGGGCTGGATCGGGATGAAGGGCCAGAGGCGCCCCGCGATCACGATGACGACCACGCCGACGATCACGCCCGCCACCGCGCCCAGGGTCGAGAGCATCACCGCCTCGACCAGGAACACGTCGAGGATCTGCCGCCGCCGCGCCCCCAGCGCCTTGAGCAGGCCGACCTCGCCGGTCCGCTCCGAGACCGACACCAGCATGACGTTCATGATGCCGATGCCGGCGACCGCGAGCGAGATCGCGGCGATGCCCGCAAGGCCGGCGGTGAGCGCATCGATCACGGCCCCGAAGGTCTGGAGCATGGCGTCCTGGGTGACGAGGGTGAAGTCCTCGTCGCCGTCGTGGCGCTCGGTGAGGACCGCGCGGACCTGCCCGACGGCCGCCGGCACCGCCGCCGGCGCGTCGGCCTCGACCATGATCCGGAACAGGCCGGTCTGGTTGAACATGCGCAGCCCCACCGCGACCGGGACGATCACCAGGTCGTCGTAGTCGATGCTGAGCGAGGTGCCCTTGGCCCCGAGCACGCCGATGACGCGGAACCGCCACTGCGCGATGCGCACCGGCCGCCCGAGCGGGTTCTCCCCCTGGAACAGCTCGCGCGCGACTTTCTGCCCCAGCACGACGACCCGGTCGCCCTGCCGGGGGTCGCCGGGCGGGAGGAAGCGGCCGGCCGAGAGGGTGAGCTTGCGCACCTCGAGGAACGGCGTCGTGGTGCCGATCACGCGCACGTCGCGGCTGCGCTCGGCGTACTCGATCTGCCCGGTGCCGAGCGAGAACGGCGCCACCTCGCGCACCGCGGAGCACCGGCGCAGGATCGCCTCGGTGTCCTCGAGCGTGAGGTCGCGGGTCGAGCCGCCGAACGCCGGCATCCCGCCCGAGGTCTCGACCTTGCCGGGGACCACGATGACGAGATTCGTGCCCACGCCGGCGAACTCCTTGACGACGTAGCCTTTGGCGGCGTCGCCGAGCGCCGTGAGCAGCAGCACCGCGGTGACCCCGATCGCGATCGCCGCCAGCGTGAGGCCGGTGCGCAGGCGATGGAGGGTGAGGGTCTCGCGGGCGAGCGCGATCAGGTCGCGGCGCTTCATGGCGTCACTCGCTCGCGATCCGGCCGTCGCGCATGCGCAGCACGCGGCGGGCGTGGTCGGCGACGCGCGGATCGTGGGTGACCAGCACCAGGGTCAGACCGGCGGCGTTGAGCCGCTCGAGCAGCGCGACGATCTCCTCGCCGGACTTCGTGTCGAGGTTCCCGGTCGGCTCGTCGGCGAGCAGGATGCGCGGCTCCATGACCATCGCGCGGGCGATCGCCACCCGCTGGCGCTCGCCGCCCGAGAGCTGATCGGGCCGGTGGGTGGTGCGGTGGGAGAGGCCGACGGCGTCGAGGGCCGCGCGCACGCGCTCGCGCCGCGCGCGCGGCTCGGCGCCGGCGAAGATCATCGGCAGCTCGACGTTGCGCGCGGCGGTCATGCGCCCGACCAGGTGGTAGGACTGGAAGATGAAGCCGATCTTGCGCTGCCGCACCTCGGCGAGACGGTCCTCGGAGAGCTTCTCGACCGCCTCGCCGTCGAGCAGGTAGCGCCCGGAGGTCGGCGTGTCGAGGCAGCCGAGCACGTTCAGCATGGTGGACTTGCCGGAGCCCGAGGGGCCCATGATCGCGGCGAACTCGCCGCGCGCGATCGCGAGCGATACCTCATCGAGCGCCCGCACCGTGGACTCGCCGACCTGGTAGACGCGCGAGACGCGCTCGAGCCGGATGATCGCGTCGTCGGCGGCCGGGTCGGGGCTCACGGCCCGGCGCCGGCGGCGCGCCGGGCGGCGGCGCTGTCGGGCGCGGCGCGCGCAGACGTGCGGGGGGCCACCCGTGCGCCGGCCTTGACCCCCTGCTTCTCGAGGCTGGTGATCACCGCCTCCCCCTCGCGCAGGCCGTCGGTGACCTCGGTCCAGTCCCAGTTCCGAAGGCCGGTCGTCACCGCGCGCGAGACCGCCCGCCCGCCCTCGGCCACCAGCACCGTGCGGCCCTCGATGATGGCGTTCGTCGGCACGCGCAGGACGTCGTCGCGGCGGTCGAGGATGATCTCGACGTCGGCCGAGGTGCCCGGCTTGGGCTGCGGGGCGGCGGGATCGGGCGTCATCTCGACCTCGACCTCGAGCGTGCGGTTCTGCTCGCGCGCGTCGTTGACCACCGGCGCCACCCGGGTCAGCACCCCCTGCCAGACGCGGCCGCGGTAGGGGTCGAGCGTCACGCGCGCGGGCAGGCCCTCGCGCACGCGGCCGATGTCGATCTCGTCGAGCGGGGCGCTCACGTAGAGCCGCTCGAGGCCCACCAGTTCGAGCACCGGCTGGCCCGGCACCACCGGCTCGCCCACCTCGACCAGCCGCTGGCTGACGACGCCGTCGAACGGCGCCGACACGCGCAGGTGGTCGAGCTCGTCCTGCGCCAGGCGGACCGCCGAGCGGGCCCGACGCTGGCGGGCCTCGGCGCCGGTGAGCTCGGCCTCGGCGCTCTCGGTCCGCGACTTCGAGAGGTCCATCTCGCCCTGGGAGACGAGCCCGGATCGGAACAGCGCCGCGGTCCGTTCGTGCTGCTGGCGGGCCAGCGTGGCCGCGGCGCGGGCGGCGTCGGCGGCCGCGGTGGCCGCCTCGAGGTCGCGCCGGGCCACCTCGAGCTGGGTCTCGGCGGTCGTGCGGTCGAGCAGCAGCACGGCCTCGCCCCGCTTCGCGTGCGAGCCCTCGCGGCGCGGGATGGCGGCGACCCGGCCGGCGCGCTCGGCGCCGACGCGAGCCCGCAGCCGCGCCCGTACCGTCCCGGCCTGGCTGTTCGTGACGGCGTCCTCGACCGGGCCGCGGGCGACCGCGACCACCTCGACCTCGATCGGGCGCGGGCGGCAGGCCGTTGCCCGAAGCACGAACACCAGCGCGACCAGCCCGACGGCGGCGACCCACCAGCGCGCGCGCACGCGCATCTAGCTGCCCGGGGGCGCGGTGGCGGCGGGCGGCCAGCGCAGGCGCCGGAGCCGCGGCTCGTAGACGACGGGCGTGAGCGCCCGGCGCAGCGAGTCGGTGAGCGCGGCCAGTCGCTCCTCGCGGCGGAGTTCGGTCGCCACCCCCTGCAGCTGGGCGAGGGTCGAGGGGGGGAGACTCTCGAACGTCGGCGTCTCCTCGCGCTTCTCGCGCAACTGGACGACCAGCCAGCCGTCGTCCTCCCGATAGGGACCGACGATCTCGCCCGGACGCATCATCGAGAGCTGGGACTCGAAGCGCGTCCACAGCGGGGACGAGGCCGGGAACTCCACGGTCTCCTCGACCACCCGGGCGGAGGTGGCGGCGGTGACCGCGGCCTCGCGCAGGCTCGGGGCGCGCACCGCGACCGCCGCCAGGGTCGCCGCGACCGCCGAGTCCGCGAGGGTGACCGACATCACCCGCGCGCTGCGCAGCCGGGACATCGAGCCGCGGAACCGCTCGTAGGCGGCGCGGTAGTCGGCGGGGCCGATCCGGATGCGACCGATGACCTCGGCCTGGTAGTAGTTGTCGAGCAGGTAGTTGTTGAGCCGCTCGCGCAGCCGGCGCTGCACGGCCGGCTCGTCGGCGATGTGGCGCCGCCGGGCCTCGGCGAGCGCCGCGCGCTCGATCGCCTGCGAGCGGATCCAGCGCTCGACCGTGGGCAGCATCGCGAAGTCGATCGGCCCTGAATCGCCCCCGATCAGGTCGTCGTAGGCCTCGCCCAGCGTGTAGGCGCCCTCGCCGTGGCGGGCCAGCACCTGCGCGCGCTCCTCGGCGGTGGGAGGCGGGGGCGTCGCCGGCACCACGCCGGCGCCCGGCACCGGCCGCAGGCGGCCGGCGAGGAGCTGGGCGGCGCCGGGCAGCACGGTGACCCGGTACTGCCGTCGCAACTGCTCGACCACCCGCATCATCGCCAGGCGCTGCTTGCGCTGCCGCAGCATCTCGGCCAGCTGGCCGCGGATCTCCTCGAGCGGCGGCTGCGTCTCGGGGCGCCGCTCCTCGATCCGCACGATGAACCAGCCGTCGTTCGCGGCGGCGACCGGACCGTACACACGACCGGGCTCGCCGGTGCGCACCAGGTCGTCGAGCGGGGCGAGCAGGGAGCCGGGGACCAGGAAGCCGACGTCGCCGCCGGGCGGGATCTGGCCCGAGGGGTTGTAGCGGTCGGCGACCGCGGCGAAGTCCTCGCCGCGGGCGAGATCCTTCCCCGCCGCGCGGATCTGCGCCTCGTCGTCGGAGTAGATGAGCCGCGCGCGCGTCGCCTCGTCGCGACGGGCGTACAACTCGACCACCTCGGCGTCGCTCACCGGGTAGGGTCCGCCGAGCAGCCGCTGGTAGAGCTCCTCGCGCAGAAGCCGCTCGGTGAACGAGCGGCGGAACGCCGCGAACTCGGGGGTGCGGTCGAGGCCGGCGGCGAGCGCCCCCTGCACGAGCAGTTCGCGGTCCACCAGGTCGCGGAGCAGCCGGGCCTTGGCGCTGTCGGGCGGTCCCGAGAGCTGCTGCAGGTTCCCGAGCGCCACCTCGTTGAACTGGGCGACGGTGATCGTCTGCTGCTGGACGCGGGCGAGCACGTCGGCCTCGCCCGCGCAGCCGCCGGCGAGGAGGGCGACGAGCGCGAGCGCCGGCAGGGCGTCGGCACGGAGGCCGGCGCGGCGCGGGGCGGGGAGCGTCACGGGTGCACCTTTCGTCGAAGGGGGCATCGGTTCGGACCGGCGGGACACCTTAGAGCACCCCCCGGGGGGTCGCAACCCGGGGGCTCAGGGCTCGCCGTCCCGCAGCAGCGCGCCCAGCATCTCGAGCAGCTCGCGCGCCCGGTTCAGCAGCACCAGGCCCTCGCCGCGCGTGCGCAGGCCGAACTCGCGCCCCGACATGAACTCGACCTGGAACCGCACCGCGCCGACCACGCCGCGGATCTCGGCCGGCCGGAGCGGGCGGCGCAACGTCAGCTCGACCACGTCGTGGAACACGCGCAGGTGCTCGACCGCGGCGGACGCCCCGAGCAGCCGCAGCCTTCGCAGCTCGAGCAGGGCCACCGCGGGCTCCGGGAGCTGGCCGAAGCGGTCCAGCAGCTCGAGCGTGAGGTCGTCGAGTGCGGCGAGGTCGCGGGCGTCGGCGAGCCGGCGGTAGATCGCCAGCTTCTCGTGCTCGTCGGCGACGTAGTCGTCGGGCAGGAACGCGCTCCAGTCGGTGAGCAGGCGCGGCTCGGGCTTCACCTCCGCCGCCTCGCCCTTCAGCTCGGCGACCGCCTCCTCGAGCAGCTTCATGTAGAGGTCGAAGCCGAGTCCGAGGATGAACCCGTGCTGCTCGGGCCCGAGCAGATTGCCGGCGCCGCGGATCTCCATGTCCTTGAGGGCGATCTTGAACCCCACGCCCAGCTGGTCGAACTCCTCGACCACCCGCAGACGCTTCTCCGCGTCCTCGGTGAGCACCCGGCGCGAGGGCACCATGAGATACGCATAGGCCCGGTGCGAGGAGCGGCCGACGCGGCCGCGGAGCTGGTAGAGCTGCGCGAGCCCGAGCGTGTCGGCGCGGTCGAGGACCAGCGTGTTCACGTTCGGGATGTCGAGCCCGGACTCGATGATCATCGTCGAGACCAGCACGTCGAACCGGCGGTCGAGGAAGTCGAGCATGACGCGCTCGAGGTCGTGCTCGTTCATCTGCCCGTGCGCGACCGCGACCCGCGCCTGCGGGACCAGCCGCTGCACGCGCAGCGCCACGTTGTGGATGGTCTCGACCCGGTTGTGGACGAAGAACACCTGCCCGCCGCGGTCCACCTCGCGCAGGATCGCGTCGGTGATCAGCTCGTCGTCCACCTCGCAGATCTCCGTGTGGACCGGCAGCCGGTCGCGGGGCGGGGTCTCGATCACCGACATGTCGCGCGCTCCGGCCAGGCTCAGGTTGAGCGTGCGCGGGATCGGTGTGGCGGTCATCGCGAGCACGTCCACCGTGCGGGTGAGCTGACGCACGCGCTCCTTCTGCGCCACGCCGAAGCGGTGCTCCTCGTCGATGATCACGAGCCCGAGGTCGTGGAAGCGCACGTCCTTCGACAGCAGCCGGTGGGTGCCGATGACGATGTCCACCTGCCCGGCGGCGAGACGCTTCAGGATGTCCTTCAGCTCCTTCGGCGAGCGGAACCGCGACAGCACCTCGACCTGGACCGGGAAGTCGGCGAGCCGTTCCCGGAACGTGATCCCGTGCTGCTGGGCGAGGATCGTGGTCGGCACCAGCACCGCCACCTGGCGCCCGTCCTGCACCGCCTTGAACGCGGCGCGCACCGCGACCTCGGTCTTGCCGTAGCCGACATCGCCGCAGAGCAGGCGGTCCATCGGGCGCG
>CAZKQE010000082.1:0-9601 GCA_964554725.1 uncultured bacterium | reverse complement strand
CCGACCGGGACGCCATGGCCCAGCACGTGGTGGCGCTCCGGCAGGCGCTGGCGAGCCTGAACTAATCACCGGGGGTCGTCGTCCCGGGGCTGGATGGCGGTCGGGTGCCGACGGCCGATCGACTATCCCCGGGGATAGTTGGCACGGCGCAACCCGTTGTCAGACCGTCATCGGCTGCGGAACGACCCTGTCATTTCGGGTCCGGTCCGGCCGCCTGCGGGCGGGGCCCGCGCCCGCCGATGAGACGCTAGCCCCGGGGCGGGGCGTCCGAGACGATCGTGTCCTTGAGGTTCGGCGTCGGCGCCTGCGAGCCGGTCCACGCGCAGCGCATGGGCTCGCCGCAGCGGGGGCACTCGATGCGGGCGGCGCGGCCCTCGTCGGGGGTCATCATCCAGCGCTCGACCTTCTGCTGGCAGCCGGCCGTGTAGCAGAGATAGACGCACAGGGGCATCGCGATCGCTCCGGGGTCGGGCGGGGCTCGCTCGGGCGTCTCGCGACGGCCCGAACTCCCCGCGGGGGCCCCATGATACCCGATTCCGGCCCGCCGTTCCGCCGCACCCCGCGCGGCGGCGCGCCGGTCGCCCGATCCGCCGCACCCGGCCCGGCGGCGGCCCCGCCGGCCGGGCGGGCGCCGGCCCTGTGCTAGACTGGCCCGCCGCTGAAATCCGGCCGCGATCGCCCGGGCAACGCGCCCGGCCACCGGCCGCATCCTCGTACGGCGCCCGCCTCGTCGCGGGCCAGGGAGCGACGTCCATGTTCGACCGTCTCGCACGCATGCTCGCGCTGGTCGCAGCCGTGGGGCTCTTCGGCTGCTCGGCGCAGGCCCCCAAGTCCACCGACGCCAGCAAACCGTCCGCCCAGGTCGCGGGCTTCAAGATCGGCGTCATGACCGGAACGGTGTCGCAGAACGAAGAGGAGTTCCGCGCCGCCGAACAGCTCACCGAGAAGTACGGCAGCCGGATCAAGCACGTCACCTACCCCGACAACTTCATGCAGGAGCAGGAGACCGTGATCGCCCAGCTCGTGGGGCTGGCGGCCGATCCCGAGGTCAAGGTGATCGTCGTCGGACAGGCGATCCCGGGCTCGGTCGCGGCCGCGCGGAAGATCCGCGAGCAGCGGCCCGACATCCTGATCGGGTTCGTCGAGCCGCACGACGATCCGATCATGGTCAACGAGGCCTGCGACGTCGCGGTGCTGCCCGACCAGCTCGAGCGCGGCAACTCGATCGTCGCCGCCGCGGCGAAGATGGGCGCCAAGAAGTTCGTCCACTACTCGTTCCCCCGTCACATGTCGCAGGAGCTCCTGGCGCGCCGGCGTGACATCATGAAGGAGGCGTGCCAGAAGCAGGGCCTCGAGTTCCTGTTCGTCACCGCCCCCGACCCGATGGCCGAGGGCGGGCTGCCGGCGACCCAGCAGTTCGTGCTCGAGGACGTGCCGCGGGAGATCAAGAAGCACGGACCCGCGACCGCCTTCTTCTCGACCAACTGCGGCATGCAGGACCCGCTGATCCGCGCGGTGCTCTCGAACGGCGGCTACGTGCCCGAGCAGTGCTGCCCGAGCCCGACCCACGGCTACCCGACCGCGCTCGGCATCTCGGTGCCGCCCGACAAGGCCGGCGACATCGCCTACATCAGCAGCGAGAACCGGCGCATCATCGCCGAGCACAACATGAGCGGGCACTTCGGCACCTGGATCGCCCCCGAGAGCATGGTCGCCATCCGCGCGGTGACGAACCTGCTGGTGGACGCGGTGGACAAGAAGGCCGACTTCTCGGATCCCGCGGTGGTCCAGCAGTACCTCGCCACCGAGGCGGGCGCCGACGTCAAGATCCGCAAGTACGATGAGAAGTCGGGCAACCAGTACATGATCCTGCTCGACCAGATCGTCTACTAGACCCTTCGGACTGCGCGGTACGCGGGGGACGGGCTCCGGCTCCGTCCCCCGCGCCGCGACGGGCGGCACGATGGCCTCCAGCGCTCCCATCCTCGAGCTGCGCGACATCTCCAAGGAGTACTACGGCAACCGCGTGCTCAAGGGCGTCACGCTCGCCGTGCGCCCGGGCACCATCCACGGGCTGCTGGGCGAGAACGGGGCCGGCAAGTCCACGCTGATGAACGTGCTGTTCGGCATGCCGGTGATCCACGACACCGGCGGCTACCAGGGCGAGGTCGTGCTCGCCGGCTCGCCCGCCCGGTTCCGCTCGCCCGACGAGGCGATGGCGGCGGGGATCGGCATGGTCCACCAGGAGTTCATGCTGATCCCGGGCTTCGCGGTGGCGGAGAACATCAAGCTCAACCGCGAGCCGACCCTGCCCAACCTGATGTCGCGCGTGGCGGGACGCAAGCTCGAGATCGTGGACCGCAAGACCTGCGGCGCCGACTCGCGGGTGGCGCTCGACACCGTGGGGATGAACGTGGACGAGTGGGCCATGGTGGCGGGGCTCCCGGTCGGGCACAAGCAGTTCATCGAGATCGCCCGCGAGGTGGATAAGCGCCACGTGCGGCTGCTCATCTTCGACGAACCGACCGCGGTGCTCACCGAGAGCGAGGCCGAGGAGCTGCTCGCGGTGATGCGCTCGCTGGCCGCGAGGGGGATCGGCATCCTGTTCATCACCCACCGCCTCGACGAGGTGCTGGCGGTGTGCGACGACATCACCGTGCTGCGCGACGGCGAGGTGGCGGGGCGTCCCGACCCCAGGGACACCACCGTGATCCGCATCGCCGAGCTGATGGTGGGGCGCCCGGCGCTGGCGGCCGGCGCCGCCGGGTCGCGCGCGGCGGCGACCGGCCCGCCGGCGCTCGAGGTGCGCGACCTGGCGGTGGACATGCCGGGCGAGCGGGTGGAGAGCGTCTCGTTCACGCTCGGCGCGGGCGAGGTGCTGGGCATCGCCGGCCTCGCCGGGCACGGCAAGATCGGCATCGCCAACGGCCTGATGGGGCTCTATCCCGCGCGCGGCACGGTCCGCAAGCACGGCGAGCCGCTGGCGCTGAACGATCCGCGCGCGGCGATCCGGGCGCTGCTGGCGTTCGTCTCCGAGGACCGGCGCGGCGTCGGCATCCTGCCGGACGAGAGCATCGAACTGAACATCGCGCTCACCGCGATCGAGGCCCAGGGCCGGTTCCTCCACCCGGCCCCGCTCGAGCCGCTGCGTCTGATGGACGGGCGGGCGGTGCGCCGGCACGCCCACGAGATGATCCGCGCGCTCGACATCCGCTGCACCGGGCCGCGCCAGCACGTGCGCCGGCTCTCGGGCGGCAACCAGCAGAAGGTGTGCCTCGCCCGCGCGATGACGCTCGAGCCCGACACGCTGCTGGTCTCGGAGCCGACCCGCGGCATCGACGTCGGCGCCAAGGAGCGGGTGCTCGAGCTGCTGCGCTCGCTCAACCGCGAGCGCGGCATGTCGCTGATCGTCACCTCCTCGGAGCTGGCCGAGCTGCGCTCGATCTGCGACCGCATCGCGATCGTCTACCACGGCCGCATCGAGGCCATCCTCGGCCGCGACGCCAGCGACGCCGACTACGGGCTGGCGATGGCGGGCGAGCTGCACGGGAAGCAGGGCCGGCATGGCTGAGACCCCGGCCGCCTCCGAGCAGACCCCGCCGCTGGTCGCGCTGCAGGAGAGCCTGCGCGAGATCGGCATCCCGCGCCTGCTGATCGCGGCGTTCCTGGTGGTGCTGTTCGGCATCGCGATCGCCACCCGCATGGACATCGCGGCACTGGTCACCGACTCGCTGGTGCGCGCCGCCCGCAACGGCATCCTGGTGCTGGCGCTGCTGCCGGCGATCCAGGGCGGCATCGGGCTCAACTTCGGCCTCCCGCTCGGGATCATCTGCGGGCTGGTCGGCTGCGTGATCGCCCTCAACGCCGCGGTCACCGGCTGGGCGGGGCTCGCGCTCTCGGCCGGGCTCGGGGTGGCGTTCGCGATCCCCGCCGGCATGGCCTACGGCTGGCTGCTGAACCGCACGCGCGGGCAGGAGATGATGGTCGGCACCTACCTCGGCTTCGCGGTGGTCTCCGGCATGAGCATCTTCTGGATCGCCGCCCCGTTCACGAACCCGACCCTGGTGTGGGCGATCGCCGGGCGCGGGCTGCGCACCACGCTCACGCTGAGCGGCGTCTACGACAAGATCCTCGACCGGCTGTGGTCGTTCACCGTCGCCGGCGTCACGATCCCGACCGGGACCCTGCTGCTGTTCGCGCTCGCCTGCGCGGTGGTGGGGCTCTTCTTCCGCACCCGGGCCGGCATCACGATCGCCGCCGCACGCTCGAACCCGCGCTTCGCGCGCGCCGCCGGCATCTCGGACGAGCGCACCCGCATCCAGGCCACGGTGTTCTCGACCGTGCTCGCCGCGATCGGGATCGTGGTGTTCGCCCAGTCGTACGGGTTCCTGCAGCTCTACACCGCGCCGCTCCTGATGGCGTTCCCGGCGGTCGCCTGCATCCTGATCGGCGGCGCCTCGGTGACGCGCGCCACCCTCACCCACGTGGTGATCGGCACGCTGCTGTTCCAGTCCATCCTCACGGTCGCGCTCCCGGTGACCAGCCAGGTCATCGAGGGGGACATCTCGGAGACCGCGCGGCTCATCATCCAGAACGGCATGATCCTCTACGCGCTCACGCGCCGCGTGGACCGCTAGCGATGGCCGCCCCCGCGACGCCCGACCGTCCCGCCGCCCCGGCGCCCGACCGCGGCCGCGCCGTCCGCACCGTGCTGGCGCGCTCGGCGGTGCCGATCCTGTTCGCCATCCTGTGCCTGGTCGGCATCCTCGCCGCGCGCATCACGCCCGAGTTCCTGGTGCGCGAGATGCTCGTGCGGTTCAGCCGCAACGCCATCCTCGTGCTCTCGCTGCTGATCCCGATCCTCGCCGGTCTCGGGCTCAACTTCGGCATCGTGCTGGGGGCGATGGCCGGGCAGGTCGCGGCGATCCTCGTCACCTACTGGAACATCGGCGGGGTGGCCGGGTTCGGGCTCGCCTGCCTGATCGCGGTGCCGGTGGCGATCGTGCTCGGGATCGGCACCGGCATGCTGTTCAACCGCGCCAAGGGCCGCGAGATGGTGACCGGCCTGATCGCCGGCTTCTTCGCCAACGGCCTCTACCAGCTCGTGTTCCTGTTCGCGATCGGCTCGCTGATCCCGTTCGACGACGCGCGCATGGTGCTGCCGCAGGGCTGGGGGCTGCGCAACACGGTGGACCTCTCGGGCATCCAGTACGCGATGGACGACTGGCTCCGGCTGCGGGTGGACCTGGGCGGCGCCCCGGTGCGGTTCCCGCTCGCCTCGTTCCTGCTGATCGGCCTGTTCTGCGCGTTCAACCTGTTCTTCCTGCGCACCAAGCTCGGCCAGGAGCTGCGCGCGATGGGCCAGGACCCGCACGTCGCCGCGACCGCCGGCATCAAGGTGGACCGCAACCGCATCGTCGCCACCGTGATGTCCACCGTGTTCGCCGCCTGGGGGCAGCTCTTCTTCCTGCAGAACATGGGCACGCTGAACACCTACAGCTCGCACGAGCAGACCGGCATGTTCGCGATCGCCGCGCTGCTGGTCTCGGGCGCCACGGTGTCGCGCGCGACCGTCGGTCACGCGCTGCTCGGGACGCTGCTCTTCCACACCCTGTTCGTGGTCTCGCCGCTCGCCGGCAAGGCGCTGGCGGGCGACGCCCAGATCGGCGAGTACTTCCGGGTCTTCGTCGCCTACGCCGTGATCACGGTGGCGCTGGTGCTGCACGCCTGGCAGAAGGGGCGGAAGCACTGACCGTGGCGGGCGGGATGCCTGCCTGCCCCCGCCGACCGCCGGCGCTCCGGGCCCCCCGCCCTCAAGCCCTCCCGCCACGCTGCCGATGACCCGCAGGTGAGCCTCCTCCCGGTGCTGCTGCTGGCGGTCCTCGCCGCCACCCCCCCGCCGTCCGCCCTCCCGCGCGGGAACGACCACTTCCGCCTCGGCATGACGCGCGCGCAGGTGGACAGCGCGGTCGCCGCGCGCGGGCTCGAAGTGGTCAACGACGGAGGCGCGTTCCTCGTGTGCGGCAGCGACGACCCGGCCGTCGAGTACGAGCAGTACTCGTTCTTCCAGGCCCCGCACGGGATGACCCTCCTGTGGCGGGTCACGGTCGGCTACCGGCTGGGCTCGTCGCGGGCGGACCTCGAGGCGGTGCGCGACACGCTCGTGGGGCGGCTCGGTCCGCCGGCGAGCGACGTCGGCGGCGGGCCCCCGCGCGTGGACGCCGCCGGCACGCCGCACCCGGCCGCCGCGCGCCAGCTCATCTGGGTGGACCCGCTCACCGCGGTCCAGCTCGGCGCCCGCTGGGGCGAGGAGCACGAGCGCAGGGCCGACCGGATGCTGGTCACCTGGACCGACCGCCGGCTGCAGCGGCTGATCGAGGCGCGGCGGAAGCAGGGCAGGTCCGAGGGGTCGGGGCCGTAGCCCGCGCACGGCGCGCCGACCGCGCGCCGCCGGCGACGCATGCGGTAGGCTCGCCGGCATGGACACGCCCGACCGCGACACCCCTCCTCCAGCGCAGCGGCCGGGGACGACCCCGGGCGATCCCAAGGCCCTGGTCCGCGAGGGGTACGACCGTGCCTCCCACGCCTATCGGGGCGACGAGTTCGACGACTACGAGCGCTCCGGCTACGCGCATCTGCTCTCGTGGCTCACGCCGCTCCTCGCCGACGGCGCCCGCGTCCTCGACCTCGGGTGCGGCTGCGGCGTCCCGGTGAGCCGCGAGCTGGCCCGGCGCTTCCGGGTGACCGGCGTGGACATCTCCCCGGTCCAGGTCGAGCGCGCGCGCCGGCTGGTGCCCGGGGCGCGGTTCGTGCGCGCCGACATGGCGGAGGTTGAGTTCCCGCCGCGCGCGTTCGACGCGGCGGTCGCGTTCTTCTCGCTCATCAACCTGCCGCTCGCCGAGCAGCGCCCCGTGATCGAGCGGGTCGCGGGCTGGCTCGAACCGGGGGGCCGGCTGCTGGCGGTGGTCGGCAAGGTCGCCTCGACCCGGATCGAACGCGACTTCCGCGGCGTGCGCGGGGTGCCCATGTACTGGAGCCACGCCGACGTGGCGACCTACCGGCGCTGGTTCGAGGGCGCCGGGTTGGCGATCGAGGCGGAAGGATCCGAGCCGCGCCGGGGGAACCCGGGCTACGCGGTGCTCATGGGACGGACCGCGGCCGATCCCTGAGCGGCGGGGCGAACTCCCCGCGCTCGCGGCCGGCGACCGGCCGGGATCCCCACCGGACCCCCGGAACGGACGGGCGCCGCGCTCATCGCCCGGGCGCCGCCCAGACGCCGAGGCTGTCGCGCAGCGCACGCGCCGCCGCGTCCCCGGGATAGAGGGTGAGGAGCGTGTCGAGGTGGGCCTCCGCCCCGGCGCGGCCGCCACCCAGCGCCAGCACCGAGGCCAGCGAATAGCGGGCGTCGGCGCCCTCGCGCCACAGCGCGAGCCCGCGCCGCGCCTCGCGCGCGGCCGCCTCCGCGTCGCCGAGGCCGAGCAGGGCGCGCGCCCGCCGCCCGGCGACCCGGCCGCGGAACACGCGGGCGCTGGTGTCGGCCTGCAGCGAATCGGCCGCCGCCAGGTCGGCGAGCGCCCCGCGCCAGTCCTCGCGTCGCACCCGCGCGCCGGCCGTGAGGTAGCGGCGCATCGCCTCGGGCTCGAGCAGCATCATCGCCGGCGCCCGGCCCGGCTCGTAGTGGACGACCGCCGCCAGCGGCAGCTCCGGCCGGCGCCGGAAGTCCTCGTAGCGGACCCAGCGGAGCGTCGTGTCCCGGTACCACACCTGGAGCGCGCGGTTCTCCCCGAACGCGTACTCGGTCCCGAGTGCCGGGTGGTGAATGCCCACGCGGGCGCCGGCGGGGAGCGTCGGGTGCCGCGCGGCGAGCGCCTGCCTCGTCTCCATCATGACGCGCTGCAGGCGCACGATCCGCTGGAAGTCGAGGAACGCCCCGGTGGCGGCCGGGGCCGGAGTGATCGCGCGCGGGGGGCCGGGGCTGGCGAGGAAGAGGACCAGCCTGAGCGCCACCAGGCCCGCGAGCAGCGCCGGCCGCGCCGAGCCCAGCACGGCGACCAGCGCCAGCGCGAGCCCGATGCCGCCGAACACCGCCCGGTGCGGCATCCAGAACGGATAGACCAGCGTGAGGGGCATCGCCGCCAGCGCGAACCACGCGAGGCCGAAGAGGACGAGCGGACGGACGCGCGCGAGCCGCGCCCGCGCCTCGGGGCGGGCGGCGAAGACGGCGCCCGCGGCGGCGCCGAGCGCCAGCAGGCCGCCCCACGCCAGCGGCTCCCAGCGGTCGCCCGCCATCGGCAGGCTGAACGCCGCCCGCAGGCTGTTCAGCGCCACCCAGCCCAGGCGCACGAGCCACGGCGTGCCGACGGTGCCGGGCGCGGTCTCGAGCGCGTGCGGCAGGTGGAGGTGGTGGGCGCCTCGCACCGCGAGGTAGACCGCGGCCCAGGCCAGCGTCACCGCCGCCGTGCCGGCCACCCAGCGCCACCGCTCGCGGGCGGCGGCGGTTCCCGGGCGCGGCACCCACGGGAGCAGCAGCGCCGTCGCCACCGCCACCTCCTTACAGAGGAGGGCGGCGAGGAGCGCGGCGAGCGCGGTCGGCATGCGCCGGTACGCCGCCTCGTGGAGCGCCAGCGCCGAGCCGAGGAGGAACGACAGCTCGACCATGTGGTCGGGCCAGGTGATGAGGGCGCGCGCGGCCTCGGCGAGCAGCGGGAATCCCGCCACCACCGCCGCCCACGCGGCCGGCATCCGGGTGCGCGCGGCGCGATGGATCAGCACCGCGGTGAGGGCGAGCGCCAGCAGGTGGAGAACGCCCAGCGCGAGCGGTCGCGAGAGCATCAGCGGTCCCGCCAGCGCGAAGTAGACCTGGTGCGGGAGCGGCCGCCAGAACGCCGACGAGCCGCCGCCGTCGAAGAACGAGCTGCCCCCCGCGAGCAGCGCCTGGTGAAGGAAGTCCCAGTCCTCGGCCGCCGGCTCCCCGAGCGGGGCGCCCAGCGTGTGGAGGACGAGCGGGACGAGGGCGAGGAGCGCGACCGGGAGCCAGCGGTCGCGGCCACCGGAGGGCCCGGGCGGGCCGGGCTGGGGCGATGCGTCGGGGACGCGGGGGCGTGACCCGTGGCCGCCCTCGCGGCGCGGATCGTCGGCGGCGCTCACGGCCGGACGGTAGTCGGTCCCGGCCGACTTTGCATCCCGGTCCGGCGGCGCCCGCGGCGACACCGGGCGCCGTCCCGCGCCGGGACGGGCACTCCCGCCGGCCCCCGCCGCGGCGGGCGGGCGGGGGCGGGACGCGGCGGGGATTGTGCCGCTCCCGGCCGTCCGCGTATGCTTCCCGTGAACCCACGGGAGTCCCCATGAGCACCGTCCTTCCCCTCGTCGACACCCAGGGCCGCACCGTGCGCGACCTGCGCATCTCGGTCACCGACCGCTGCAACCTGCGGTGCGTCTACTGCATGCCCGCCGAGGGCATGCCGTGGCTCGCCAAGTCGGACCTGCTCACCTACGAGGAGCTGACGCGGTTCGCCCGCGTGTGCCTCTCGCTCGGCGTCACCGGCATCCGCCTCACCGGCGGCGAGCCGACCGTGCGCGCCGACCTGCCGGTGCTGGTGCG
>CAZKQE010000081.1:0-9672 GCA_964554725.1 uncultured bacterium | reverse complement strand
CTCGCGCGCCAGGGCGCGCGCCGGGTCGGGCTCGTCGGCCGCGGCCAGCAGCCGGCGCCGCGCCCCGCGCCCCACCGCCTCGAGCAGCCACGACCGCTCGGCATCCCCGGCCGTGGCGAGGAAACCGGCATAGGTGGCCGCGCATCGCACCGCGAGGGCGAGCGAGTCGGGGCTGGTCTGGTCGGGGGTGTCGTGCGAGGAGTGGTAGAAGCGGTCGGGCCACTGGATCAGCATCGGGCAGGGCACGCCGGCGGCGGGGTCCACCAGCACCTGGTGGTCGCTCCCGCCCGAGTACGGCACCTCGGCCACGCGGGTCATCGAATAGTGGCCGGGGCCCGAGAACGAGGTCACCCAGTCCAGCGCCTCGCGCCGGATGCGCAGCAGCAGCTCCTCGGCGAACGACGCCGCGAAGTGCGGCGGGTGCTCGAGCAGGAACGTGCTGCCGCAGCGCTCCTGGTCCTGGCCGACCATGTCGAGGTTCACCGCCGCCACCGTGCGCCGGGCGCGCGCCGGGTCGCCCGCCAGCCACGCGTGGGTGCCGGTGATCTCGGGCACCCACAGGAAGCGGACGCCGCGCCCGGCAGCCGCCAGCCCGCCGCGTGCGCGCAGCGTGGCCAGCACCCGCGCGGTCTCGAGGGCCGCGGCGACCCCCGAGGCGTTGTCGTTGGCGCTCGGCCGCGGGTGACAGAGATGGGCGACGACCAGCACCTCGCCCGCCCCCTCGCCCGGCAGGAGCGCGGAGAGGAGCGGGATCGTGGTCGGGAACGCACGCGAGCGGATCGTCACCTCGAGCTCGTAGCGGGCGCCGCGCGCGATCGCCTCGCGCAGCCGCTGCCCGGTGCGGCGGGAGACCACGAACCCCCAGCCCCGCTCGCACGACTCCCCCCACCAGAACGAGGTGTAGGCGAGCGCGTCGGGATCGTCGAAGGGCCCGCGCACCGGCGGCAGGGAGCGCCGCCCCCACGACAGGAGGCCGGCCGCGCCGCGCTCGAGCACCGCCCGCTCGTGCACGCGCTGCACGGCGCCGCGCGTCAGCACCACGCGCCCGCGCACGTCGAGACCCGCGTAGTCGGACGCCCGGGTGCCGTCGTCCACGACCACGACCGGATGGCGCCCGGCCGCCGGGGCGCTGCGCAGGATCAGGGAGAGCGGCTCGGCGGCGGCGTCGCACAGCCGCTCGCGCCCCTCCGGGCCGAGGAGGTCGGCGGTCGCCTCGTCGCACGCCCAGCCCTCGGGCATCAGCTGGCCGTGGCGGCGCGCGCGCCCGTCGCCCGGAACGGTCTCGATCTCGGGCGTGAGCCCGAGTGCCGCGACCTCCCCGGCCAGCCACGCGCACGCGTCCCCGTACCCGGGGCTCGCCTGCACGCGATGATGCCGCGCCAGGGCGCGGACCGTCTCCAGCGCGCGCGCGCCCGACGTCTCCGCGCGCACCTCGGCCAGGATCCGATCGAACATGCCGGGACTCCGGGGTGGGGCTGCGTCCGTGGACGCCGGCGATTCTAGCGCAGCCGCGGCCCGGGCGCGGGGGTCCGCCGCGCGCGCCGCACCGCGACCAGCAGCAGGGCCAGCGCGAGCGGCAGCCCGTACTCCAGCGCCCGCCAGGAGAGCGGCAGATGGAACCGCGCGGGGTCGGCGGGCGGCGCCAGCACCCCGTACGAGAGCACCGCGGTCAGCGAGAGCAGCAGCCACGGCGGCGACGGACGCAGGGGCTCGAACGCCAGCACCCAGCCCAGGTACCACGGGTGGGCCACCGGGGAGAGCAGGAAGCCGGCCTGCAGGGCGGTCCGCGTGCCGACCGCCGCCTCCCGGCCCCGCACCAGCAGCGCCGCCACCACGGCGGCCAGGAGCGCGGCGGCGATCCCGCGCGCGAGGAGCGGGCCGCCCGCGAGGGCGGCAAGGGCCGCGAACGCGGACTCGTTGTTGCTCCAGACGCGGGCGAAGGCGCCCAACCCCGAGTCGCTGCCGCGGGTCAGGCTCGCGTACCCCGCGAGGCCGCCGCCGATCGCCACCAGCGCCACCGCCCGCGCCCGCCCGGGCCAGCGCCGGAGCAGGAACGGCAGCGCCACGAGCGGCGCCAGCTTGGTCATCACGCCGGCGGCCAGCGCCAGCGCGGAGAGGGTGGGCCGCCGCTCGGCCCACAGGCAGGCGGCGACCAGCCACACGATCGCGGTGGGGTCGTGGTGCCCGCTGCCCGCGTACTCGACCACCACCAGCGGGTTCCAGGCGTAGGCGATCGCGACCTGCGCCCCCGCGCCCCGGCGGCGCGCCCACGCGATCAGGAGCAGCACCAGCGCCAGGTCGTGCAGCACCACCCACGCCTTCATCGCCGCCACCGTCGAGGAGACCGCGGACACCGCGGCGAACCCGGCCACCGCGAGCGGCGGGTAGATGGCGGCCAGCTCGGGATGGTTGATGCGCGGGTGGACCTCGCGGTCGCGGTGATGGGCCAGCGCGGGATCGAGCGGTCCGCTCCGCCACGGGTCGTGCCCGTGCGCGGCGACCCGCCCCTCCCAGACGTAGCGGTAGACGTCGTCCGAGAGGCTGGGGGCGACCGGGAGCAGCGCGAGCCGGGCGGCGAGCGCGACCGCGAACACGATCGGGCCCGCGCGCGGGACCACGCGGCCCAGGCTCCGCGCCAGCGCCAGCGCCAGGAACCCGAACCCGACCGCGTAGAGCGCCTGGAAGGCGCCGAGCTCGCGGGTCCAGGGGCCGAGGCGGGCCATGAGCACGAACACCAGGACCAGCCCGGTGCCGGCCGCGAGCAGCTCGCGCGCCGCCCGCACGTCCACGGGCGGGACCGACGCTCCCTCCGCGTCGGGGCGCCCGCCGGGCACCACGCGCAGCGGGGGCGGCCCCTCGCGCACGGCCCCCGCCTAGCGGGCGCGGGGGACGGTGACGGGGCGCGCGCGCACGACGGTGTTCCCGGCCAGGTCCACCGCGCGCACCGACACGGTGTGGGGCCCGGGGCTCACCGCCGGCAGGCGGACGCGGAACGCGAGCGAGCGCTCGTCCGCGAACCCTCCCGCGGGGGACACCGCCTGCCAGTCGTCGTTGTCGAGCGAGACCTCGATCCGGGTGAGCGGGCTCGCCGCGTCCTCCGCGCGCCCGCTCACGACCAGCGAGCCCGGCCCCGGCTCCACCTCGAGCGCGGTCACCGCCGGCGCGGTGTTGTCGACGGTGAACGGGACGCTCACCGCCTCGCCGGCGAGCGCCTCGCCGAGCGGGTTGCCGGCCGCGTCGCTGGCGGTCACCCGCACCCGGTAGCGCCCGTCCGGCAGCGCCCCGGTGTCCCAGGTGAAGACGCTCGCCTCGACCCCCTCGTCCACCCGCATCCAGCCGTCGCCGCGCTCGGGACCGACCTCGATCGTGTAGCGGAGCGGGTCGCCGTTGGGGTCGCTGCCCTTCCACTGCAGGGTGCGCAGGCCGCGGGCGAACGCCGGCAGGTCGCGCACCGGCCGGTTCGCCGCCCCGCCGGGGGTCGAGTACTCGACCTTCTGGCCCCCCGGCAGCGTCTGCGTCACCGACTCCGAGCGCGGCGAGAGCGATCCCTCGCGGAACCCCTGCCCCTGCGGGGCGACCGTGAGGTCCTCGACCCGGGGCGGCAGGTTCCGCTCGCGCCAGGCGGCCTCGACCGACTCGATCCGCGGCGCCCCGCCGCTCACCTCGAGGCGCCACTGGAAGTAGCGCGCCGGCGGCGCGGCGCTGCGCGGGCGCTCGTCGCTGCCGCCGCGGCTCCACGCCGTCCAGGTCGAGTCGTGCGGGTCGCTGTTGCCGCTGCGCGACGAGAGCCGCACCGTGGCGCCCCCGGCGTCGCCGTGCCAGCGCAGCGCGCCGAACGCGGCGAAGCGGCGCGCGTCGAACACCTGCGAGACCATCTCCCCCGCGGCCGCCCGCTCCGGCCCCACGCGCCACACGCCGGCCGGGTTCGAGGTCGCCGCGTACCACCCGCCCCGCCCGTCGGCGGCGAGTGCGGTGATCTGGCCCTGCGGCCCCTGCAGCCACTGGGTCGCGCCGGCGGCGGACTCGAGCCGGTAGAGGCCGGCGCGGTTCCCGGTCGCCACCGCGACCCCGCCCGGGGCCGCGGCGAGCGCGAACACGAAGGGATGCGGCGACGTCCACAGCGGGGCGGCGACGCTGTCGGGGACGATGCGGTACACCACGGCGCGCCCGCCCTTCACCGCGCTCCGCACCGGGGTCGGGCGGTCGCCCGGCTCGCCCTCCTCCTCGCTCACCGCCGAGGCGCTCAGCGCCGCGGCGTAGAGGGCGCCGTCGGGACCGAAGGCGAGGGCGCGCACCTCGTCCTCGCCCGCGTCGTAGACGGTGCGCGGCGCGCGGTCGCCGCCCGCCGCGTAGACGCGGCCGCGCGAGTCGCCGCCGGCGTACACGGTTCCGCCCGGACCCGCCACCAGCGAGACCAGGTTGCTCTCCTCGGTGTCGAGCACCACCTGCGCCGCGCCGCCGCGCAGCCGCAGCAGCCGGCCGCGGGTGCCGGTCGCCGCGTACCAGCCGCCGCCGGCGGCCGGCGCGAGCCCCCAGACATAGCGCTCGCCGGTGCGGGCGACGCGCGCGGTGTCCCCGCGGGCGCCGATGCGGTAGACCAGCCCCTCGGGACCGGTGCCGGCCACCACGCCGTCGCCGTCCGCCGCCAGCGACAGCACCTGGCCGACCGGCAGCCGCGCGAGCAGCGAGAAGCCCCGGTCCTCGCGGTAGCGCAGCACCCGGCCGCGGTCCCCGGCCACCGCCAGCGAGCCGTCCTTCATCACCGCCAGCGCCCACACCACGCCGATGCTGTCGGCGGGCGTGAAGCGGGCGAGCGGCCCCAGCTCGAGCGCGCCGTCGGGGCGGACGACCAGTCCCCGGGCCTCGCACTTCGCGTAGTCCTCGGGCCCGTCGTTCACCCACCACTGGGTCTCGGCGGCGGTCGCGGGCCCGGCGGCCAGCGCGGCCAGCACGAGCGCCAGGACGGGGACGCGGCGGCGGCCCGCGGCGGGCGACGGTCGGGGACGGGGCCGGCTCATCGGGGCGCCTCCATCGTGAGGGGGTCGGGGGATCCGTGGGAGCGGACGGTCACGGGGCGCGGCCGTCCACCTGGACCGAGAGCAGCAGCTCGCCGCGCAGCGGGGCGGCGAACGCGATCCGCCGCTCGTCGAGCCGGGCCGCGTCCCCGCGCCGGCCGCCGTCGCCCGCGCCCTGGCCGCCCGCCATCAGCGCCAGCGCCGAGACCGGCAGCTCGGGATAGTCGCGGCCGTCGCGCGTGACCTCGGGCGCGGCGGCGAACAGCGTGGCGTAGAGCGCGTCCCCCGGGCGCGCCGCGGCGAGCCGCCGCCACGCGTCCTCGAGCGAGGTGGGACGGTAGCGGCCGGGCAGCCGCGTCGCCTCGTAGCGCGACAGCTCGGGGCCGCCGCCGAGCCACAGCACGTAGCGGCCGTCGGGCGCCTCCTCGGGCACGCGGATCGCGACCGGGACGGTGGTGCGCCCGCCGTGCCAGCGTTCCACCTCGCACTCGACCCGCACGGTGCCGCCGGGGCGCACGGCGGCGTCGAGCAGCCGCGCCGAACGGAGCGTCCACGACTCGCGGCCCGGCGCCGCCTCGATCGCCACCGCCACGCTGTCGAGGCGCAGCGGATCGAAGGGATTGTTGAACAGGAACCGGAGCGGCGCGGCGACCGCCCCCAGCACCTCGCCGGCCGGCGCGTCGCCCGCCACCACGTCCGAGAGCGTGAGCGGCTCCGCGCCGCGGCGGGCCAGGCGCAGGGTCCAGCGCAGCGTCTGTCCCGCACCGCCGCCGCCCGACTCGAGCAGGCTGTTCACGGCGGCGATCCCCACCAGCTGGGGCGCCAGCAGGCGGTCCTCGATGCTCTCGAAGCGGAACCGCCGCGGGGCGCTCCCGACCCCCGCCACCTCGACCGTGACCGGGAGCAGGCGCGGCGCCGGCCCCAGCCGCCCCGACATCGCGGCGCGCCGGTCCTGCGTCAGCGTGCCGGCGGGCCGCCCGCGCACCCCGAGCTTGAACGAGGTGAGCTCGCTCGCGACGATGGTCGTGATGCGCGCCGTCGAGAGCGGCAGGCGCACGTCGCCCGACTGGAACAGCGGGTGGCCGAACAGCAGCACCCGGTCCCCGTCGCGCCAGGTGAGGGTGCCGATCGCCGACATCTGGACGTCGCCGGTGAGCACGTCCACCGCCACCGCGGCCCCGGGTCGCAGGGAGTCGGCGGGCGGCCCGCCGTCGTCCGCCCGCCCGCCCGGGGTGACGGCGAGGCCGAGCGGTGCGAACAGGCGCAGCGCCTCCTCGCGCGCCGCCGGATGGAGACCGCCGCACAGCAGCGGCACCGCGAGCCGCGACGCTCCCGCGGCGGCCGCGCCGGGCGGGATCGCATCCTCCTCCGGCCCGTCGCCCCCCTCCCAGCGGAACTCGCCGAAGCGGACCCCGCCCGGGCGCCGGGCGGCGCCGGCCGGGCCGGCGGTGCCGACGGTGTCGGCGCGGGCGGGCAGCTCGAGCACCGCGAGCATCTCCCCGATCGGCGTGACGCCGAACAGCGGCTCGCGCGAGAAGGACCAGCCGGAGGACAGCGCGCCGATCAGGCGGCCGTCCACGTAGACGGGAGAGCCGCTCATCCCCTGGGCGACGCCGCTGCGCACGACCCGCTCGCTGGTCGCGCGGGCGAGGATCATGTCGCCCTCCGCGCGCCCGCCCTTCATGACGCCGACGATCTCGGCCTCGAACTCCTCGATGCGGCTGCCCTCGAAGACCGTGCGGACCACCGCCTTCTGTCCCGGCCGCACGCCGTCCACCGCCAGGGTCGGGACGGCGGCGGCCGCGCCGGTCGGGGGGCCGGCGGCCAGCAGCAGCGGGAGGATGAGGGCGGTCCGGCGGAGGCGCGACGTCACGGTCGCCGACTATATCAGACCGCGCGGGGGCGCCGCGGCGCGGCGCGGCCCGCCCGCCTTGCACGGGCCACGGCCGAGGACCTACTGTCCCCCGCCATGCCGTCTCCCTTCCTCGACCGCCTCGCACAGGGCCCGTTGCTCGCCGACGGAGCCATGGGGACCCTCCTCTACCAGCGCGGGATCTCCTTCGCCGACAGCTTCGACGGGCTCAACCTCGCGAACCCGGCGCTGGTGGAGTCCGTGCATCGCGAGTACCTGGTGGCCGGCGCGCGGCTCATCGAGACCAACACCTTCGGCGCCAACGCGGTACGGCTCGCCCCTCACGGACTGCAGGAGCAGGCCCGCCGGGTCGCGCGGCAGGGCGTCAAGGTGGCGCGCGCGGCGCGCGAGATCGTCGGCGTGGACGCCTTCGTCGCCGGCTCGATCGGCCCGCTCGGCAAGCCGCTCCACCCCTTCGGCCAGATCGCCGCCGCCGACGCCGAGTCCTGGTTCCTGGCCACCGCCGAGGGACTGCTCGAGGGGGGCTGCGACTGCTTCATCCTCGAGACCTTCCAAGACCTCAACGAGATCCTCGCCGCGCTGCGGGCGGTGCGGCGGGTCACGCTCGACGTGCCGGTGATCGCCCAGATGACCTTCGGCGGCGACGGCAAGACGCTCTACGGCCACACGCCGACGCTGGCGGTCCAGATGCTGCGCCAGGCCGGGGCGGCGGTGGTGGGGATCAACTGCGGCCTCGGCCCCCAGCCCAGCCTCGAGGTGCTCGAGGAGATGGTGCGGGCGGCCGAGGGGACGCCGGTCTCGGCGATGCCCAACGCCGGGCTGCCCCAGATGGTGGACGGCCGCTACGTCTACCTCTCGAGCCCCGAGTACTTCGCCGACTTCGCCGCCCGCGCGGTGGAGCTCGGCGTGCGCATCATCGGCGGCTGCTGCGGCACCACCCCGGCCCACATCCGGGCGATGCACGACCGGCTGGCCTCGCGCGACCCCGCCGAGCGTCTCGCTCCCGGCGCCGAGATCCGCGTGCTCGAGCCCGCGCCGGCGCCGGTGCCGCCCCCCGCGGTGGTCGAGGAGCCTTCGCTGCTGCGCGCGCTGCGCGAGCGGTTCGTCGTCAGCGTCGAGATCGATCCGCCGCGCGGCATCAACACGGTCAAGGTGCTGGAGGCCGCCCGCATGATGGCCGAGCGCGGCGTGGACGCGGTCAACATCGCCGACTCCCCGCTCGCCCGCATCCGGATGAGCGCGATGGCGATGGCGTGGCAGATCCACCTGCGCCACCCGCGGCTCGAGGTGATCCTCCACTACACCACCCGCGACCGCAATCTGATGGGGCTGCAGAGCGACCTGCTGGGCGCCCACGCGCTCGGACTGCGCAACATCCTGTGCCTGACCGGGGACCCGCCCAGCCTCGGGGACTACCCGAACGCCACCGCGGTGTTCGACACCGACGCGCCGGGGCTGATGCGCATCGTCCACCGGATGAACGCCGGCACCGACCTCGCCGGCACGTCGATCGGCGCGGCCACCGCCTTCGCGGTCGGCTGCGGCGTCAACCCGACCGCCGAGGACCTCGACAAGGAGTTCGAGTACGTGAAGCGCAAGCTGGACGCCGGCCCCCAGTTCGTGATGACCCAGCCGGTCTACGAGCTCGGCTGCTGGGAGCGGTTCGTCGAGCGCCTGAGCGGGCTGACGAAGATCCCGATCCTCATGGGCATCCTGCCGCTCCAGTCCTTCCGCCACGCCGAGTTCCTCCACAACGAGGTGCCCGGGATCCACGTGCCGGACTGGATCCGCGGGCGCATGCACGACGCCGGGAACGAGGGCCAGCGGGTCGGGGTCGAGCTGGCGCGCGACCTGCTCCGCTCCTGCAAGGGGATGGCGAACGGCGCCTACCTGATGCCCTCGTTCGGCCGCTACGAGAACTGCCTCGACGTCCTCGACGGCGTCCGCTGAGCCGGCGGGGCGCGCCGCCCGCGGACGCCGCGCCCCGCCGGGCCGCCGGGACCGCCGCGATTCCGCTTGGCGCGGCCCCCCGTCGGCGGTAGGAATTGAGCGAGGGGTCGCGGGGGACGCCCGGACGGCCGCATCGGAGCCGCCCGCGCCGTCGCCCTCGCGGGGCCTCGCACGACCCTCGGTCGCAGTCCCCGGGCGGCGCCGGTCGGAGGGGGAAGGCATGGCGGTCAGCCGGAGCACCGCGGGCGCCGTCACGGTGCTGCACGCGGCCGGAGGATTCACGGGCGGCACCGAGACCGACCGGCTGCGCGACGCGATCCTCGCCGAGGCGGCGGCCGGGAACACCCGCCTGGTGCTCGACTTCTCCGGCTGCGAGATGATGAACTCGAGCGGGATCAGCGTGCTGGTCGAGGCCTACCGCAACTACGCCGGCCGCGGCGGCGAGATCCGGCTCAGCGGGCTGCGCGACCGGATGACGAGCCAGCTCTCGATCGCGCGCCTGATCGACATCTTCGGCCACGACGCCACGGTCGCGGACGCGGTCGCCGCGCTCTCGCGCCCGACCGCCGGAGCCTAGGCTCCGCCCCCCCATTCGCGCTTCCACGCCGCGATCAGGTTGAGCGCCTCGAGGGGCGTGAGCGTCTCCGGGGCGAGCTCGCGCAGCCGGGCCGCGAGCGGATGCTCGCGGGCGGGGGCGGGCGCCGGCGCGCCCCCCGGCAGCCCGGCCCCCGGGCCCCGGCCCAGATGCTCCGCCGTGCGTTCGGACTCGAGCTCGGCCAGCACCTCGCGGGCGCGCGCCAGCACCGGCTCCGGCAGCCCGGCGAGCTGGGCGAC
>CAZKQE010000080.1:0-9679 GCA_964554725.1 uncultured bacterium | reverse complement strand
TTCCCATTCCGAACAGAGAAGTTAAGCCCTCCAGCGCCGATGGTACTGCCCGGGAAACCGGGTGGGAGAGTAGGTCGCCGCCCCTTTTAGCTTCGCACGCGACGCCCCGGGTCCCTCGGACCCGGGGCGTTCTGCGTTCCGGGGCCCGGGCCCAGGGTCCGGTGCCCGGGACCGGGTGTGCCCCGCCGCCGCGGGAGGGAGGGCGCGGGGCCGGCAGGGCGGGCGCTCCGCCGCGGGAGGCCGTCCCGGCGCCGGACGCACGGCCGGAAGCTGGCCGCGCCGGGACAGCGCCGGCGCCGGGACCGTACGCCGGGGGGCAGAGGGATCCGCCGAAGGGCATCGGGACGGCCCATGGACATCCCGCAAGTCCATTTGTGTCATGGGCTTGCGCTACGCTCGCCGCGTGCGGCACGACGGGCACGGGGGGTGCATCCTTCGAGGGCACGGACCCGCCCCGATGATCCGCCCAGCTTCGCGTGCGGGCCCCTCACCAGGAGGAAACCATGAAGTCCCCCCGCTGGATCATCCCGCTGCTGGCCATGATCGCCCTGGCCGGCGCCTCGCTCCCCGCCGGCGCGCAGTCGCGCGACGACGTCCTCGTGGCCCTCGACCGCACGGACGAGCTGATCGCCCGCGCCCAGGAGGTCGTGGCGGGCGCGGACAACGTCCAGGCGGACGCCGAGCTGGCGGCGGCGGTGCGCCTGCAGGCGGACGCGCGGACCGCGTTCGCCGCCGGCACCTTTAGGCTCTCGCTCGACCTGACGATGCGCGCCCGGCTCCGCGCGGACCGCGCGATCGCGCTGGTGCGCGGGCTGCCCGACCCGGACCGCGTCCTGGTCCAGCTGGAGCGCACGCGCGAGCTGCTCGACCGGGCCCGCGAACGGATCGAGGAGTGCCAGGCCGAGCGCGCCCGCGCGCTGCTGCGGGCCGCGTTCGAGATGCAGGCCCGCGCCGAGGTCTCCGCGCGCGAGGGTCGCTATCTGGCCGCGCTCCAGCTCACGCTGAGCGCGCGGGAGCGTGCCCTGCGGGCGCTCCGCATGTGCAACGTCGAGGACAACCTGCGCGAGGCGGCCGAACGGGCGCTGACGCGGACGGACGAGGTCATCTCGCGCGCCCGGGAGGCGATCCACGAGCGCGACGACGAGCGGGCGCGGCAGGCGCTCGAGCGCGCGGTCGAGGTCCAGACGGAGGCGTGGACCCAGTTCCGCGCCGACCACTTCGAGGCGAGCCTGCGGCTCACCCAGACCGCCCGCACGTTCGCCCACCGGGCACTCCGGCTCGCCGGCCCGCGCTGACCATGCGTGGCCGCTCCGACCGCGACGCCCCGGCCGCGCGCCGGGGCGTCGGCGCCGCGCTCGCGGCGGCGCTGCTCACCGCCCTCGCGGGCGCGTCGCCCCCCGGGGCGGGCGCGACCCCGGGGATGGAGGGCCCCGACACCCTCTCGTTCCGGATCGAGACCGGGGCCGGCGCCGACTACTCGAACGAGCTCTACTACGAGGACGCGTTCGTCGACACCACGTTCCTCGGCCGCCGGCGCGTGGACACCCCGGAGCCGCGCTACGCCGGCATGCTCTACACCGTGCTCGGCGGCACCTACGGACGCCGGCGCGCCTCGTGGCAGGTGCAGAACGAGCTGAGCCTCGGCGACAAGCTGCGGCGGGACGCGCTGGGTGTCGTGTGGCGCGACGAGTTCGCCCCCGACTGGCGGCTGGTCCTGACCCCGGGCTTCGAATGGCGCCACGACCGCAGCTTCGACCGCGACCAGTCCGAGGTGCGCGGCACGTTCCGCGGGCGCCTGCGGCGGAGCTTCGCCGACGAGACGCGGGCCGCCGAGCTCGGGGTCTTCGCCGACCTCCTGCGCAGCCGCGGCACCGGCTCCGAGTACCTGCCCGACCGCAACGCGGTGCGCGGCTCGTTCGCGGTCGACCATCTCGGCCTGCTCGGGGACGAGTGGCGCCTGGGGTACAGCCTCGCCGCCCGCGCGTTCCCCGACTCCGCGAGCCGCGACCACCTCGAGCACGGGTTCGAGGCTCGCTGGCGGCGTCCATTCGGCGCCGGACACGCGGTCCTGGTCGAGGCGACCGGCCGCCGTCGCCAGACGCGCCGGTTCGTCCCGACCACGCGGGACAACTACCGGGAGGAGGCGCTCGCGGTCGAAGGGGACTGGCGCGCCGCCGACCGCTGGGTCCTGCGGGGCCGGATCGACGGGGAGGCGCTCCAGTACGACGTCGAGGAGCCGGACGTCTACTTCGACTACCAGGTGGCCCGGGCGCGGCTCGCGCTCCGCCACGAGCGCGATGCGCGCTGGTCGCTGGCGGCGGGCCCGCGCGCCGAGCGCCTCGCGAGCCGGCTGAGCCCCGGCGAGGAGTACCTCGAGGTCGGCGGGGCGGTCGAGTTCGAGTGGCTGGGTCGCCGGTCGCTGTGGAGCGTCTCGCCGTCCGCCGGCTGGCGCGAGTACGACGGCGTCGCGGGCGACGCGCTCGCGTCCGGCGTCCACTCCTCCTACGCGTTCTACCAGCTCGACGCCTTCGTCGATCAGCCGCTGCCGGCCGGGATGCGGCTGCGGGCGATCGTCGGGCTGCGCCACGAGGCCCACACCGATCCCTCGCAGGACGCGGCCAGCGTCCAGCTCTCGACCCAGCTCCGCTGGGCCCTGCCGTAGTCCCGGACCCGCCCCGCTTTACTTCCGCATCGCCGCGCGTACACTGCCGGGGTCCGCCCCACCGCCCCGGAGGTCCCCATGTCCGCGCGCCGCGCCGTGCTGTTCCTCATCGTCCTGTTCGGCGTGCTCGGGGGCGCGGTGCTGCTCGCCGCGCTCGTCCTGCGGCGGCCGTCCGCTCGACTCCCCGCCGCCGCGGTCGTGGTCTTCGACGTGCCCGCGACGATCGAGGAGTCCGATCCGCCCGCCGGCACCGGCCTCGTCGACCTGGTGCGCCGCGAGCGGCCGACGGTGTGGGCGCTCGCCCAGGGTCTCCGCGCCGCCGCCGCCGACCCGCGGGTGCGCGCGCTGGTCCTCCACATCGACCACGTGCAGTGGGGGTGGGCGAAGGTCTCGGAGATCCGCGCCGCGATCGCGGAGTTCGCGCACGCGGGCAAGCCGGTGTACGCGTGGATCGCCGGCGGCGGCGAACGCGAGTACCTGCTGGCCTCGGCGGCCGGCACGATCGCCTCGCCGCCGCTCGCGGTGCTCCAGTTGAACGGGCTCACGGCCTCGGCCCTGTTCCTGCGGGGCACCCTCGACAAGGTCGGCGTGACGCCCAATTTCGCCCACGCGGGCCGCTACAAGTCGGGCGTCGAGGCGTGGACGCAGGGGGGGATGTCGGCGCCCGCGCGCGAGGCCCTCCAGGCCCTGGTGGACGACCAGTTCGGGCTGCTGCTCGACAGTCTCGGGGCCGCCCGCGGCGTCGCGCCGGACTCGGTGGCGCGCCTGCTCGACGCCGGTCCGTTCGGCGCGCGCGAGGCGCAGGCGCGCGGCCTCATCGACACCGTGCTCCACCGCTCGGACCTCGACTCGATGGTGGTCGCCGTCGGCGGCGGCCGCCGCTCGACGGTCCGCCTCGAGCGCTACCTCGCCCGCCTCGACCCCCCGCGCGGAGACCGGCGGATCGCGCTCGTCACCGCGGTCGGCACGATCGCCGAGGGCCGCAGCCGGACGAGCCCGAGCGAGGGGCAGATCCTCGGCGCGGAGACGATCATCAAGGCGCTGCGCGAGGTCCGCAACCGCCCGGCCATCGACGCGGTGGTGCTGCGGATCGACAGCCCCGGCGGGTCGGCCCAGGCGTCGGAGGAGATCTGGCACGAGGTGCGGCGCTGCGCCGAGCGCAAGCCGGTGATCGCCAGCTTCTCGGACCTGGCGGCCTCGGGCGGCTACTACATCGCCGCCCCGGTCGACAGCATCGTCGCCGAGCCGGGCACCCTCACCGGATCGATCGGCGCCTACGGCGGCAAGCTCAACCTGCTCGGGCTCTACCGCAAGCTGGGCCTCAACGTGGAGACCGTCTCGCGCGGCGCGCGCGCCGAGATGCTCTCCCCCTTCAAGGACTTCACCCCCGAGGAGGCGGAGCGGTTCCAGGCGCAGATGGACGAGGTCTACCGCCTGTTCCTCAGCCGGGTCGCCGAGGGTCGCGGCCGGCCGGCCGGCGAGATCGACTCGATCGGCCAGGGGCGGGTGTGGAGCGGCCTCGCCGCGCGCCGGCTGGGGCTGGTCGACGCGCTGGGCGGGATCCCGGTGGCGATCGCGATGGCGCGGGCCCGGGCCGGCATCGGCGACGAGGAGACGGTCGCGGTGGACGTCTACCCGCGGATCGAACGGCCGTTCTTCCAGCGCGTGTTCGCCGAGCTGCTCGCCGAGGAGGAGGCGCGGGCGTCCGCGGCGCTGCCGCCGGTGGTCCGCGCGTGGCTCGCCGCCGCCGCCTTCCCGCCCGGCGTGGCGCTCACGCTGATGCCCTGGAGCATCGAGATCCGCTGACCCGCGCGGCGCGGGCGCCGGGAGACGATCGAGGGCCGGACCCGCCGGGTCCGGCCCTCGCGATGGGCCCGCCGCGGGCTACTTCTTCGCGGGCTTCAGCGTGCGGATGTAGGCGATGACGTTCTCGATGTCGGCCGGCTTCAGCTGGCCGCTCTTGCCCCAGGCGATCATCCCCGACTTCACGTTCCCGTTGACGATGCAGTCCCGGAGGAAGTCGTCCGTCCGCTTGGGATCGGCCCACACCTTGGGGTCCTTCCAGTTCGGCGTGGGATTGCCGGTCAGCTTGAGGCCTCCCGAGCCGTCGGCCTTGTGGCAGACGACGCAGTTCTTGACGTAGAGGGGCTTGCCGAGCGCCGGATTGCCCTTGGACGGGGCGGCGGCGGCCGGGCGGAAGGCGAACGGGAGGGTGGCGGCTGCGGCGACCACCAGGGCGGCGGCCAGGCCGCGCGCCACGGGGACTTGCGTCATCGAACTCTCCTTGGTCGAACGGAACGGGGTGGGCATGCGGCACACGGCAGGACGCACGAGAGTAGCGGCGCGACGCGCGCCGGTCAAATCGCCGCGACGCCTTGACCGGTCTTCGAATCGGGTGTTAGATTTTGCCGTCGCATCGGGTTACGCGACATCGTCGGCCCCGCTCGGGGCGGCGTTCCCACGGCTCGTCCAGTCCCTCCGGCCGGTCCCCAGAGAAGCATCACCGGTCCACGCGTGGCGGGGAGGTGCCTCTTGAAGCGGTTCGCTGCCAGCCAGATCCGCAACGTCGCACTGGTCGCTCACCACGGGGTCGGCAAGACCTCCCTCGCGGAGGCCATGCTGTTCCTGGCCAAGGCGACCAATCGTCTCGGACGCATCACCGACGGCACCACCCTCCTCGACTACGCGCCGGACGAGGTGCAGCGCAAGATGACGATCAACCTCGGGCTCGCCCAGTTCGAGTGGTCCGGGCACAAGGTGAACCTGATCGACACGCCGGGCTACCCCGACTTCGTGGGCGACGTCTACAGCGCGCTGCGGGTCGCCGACGCCGCCATCCTGGTGCTGCGGGCGAACGCCGGCGTCGAGGTGGGCACCGAGGTGGTGTGGGAGACGCTGCGGCAGGAGAAGACGCCGACCCTGCTGGTGGTCAACATGATGGACAAGGAGCACGCCGACTACGCCGCGGCGATCACCTCCGCGCACGACCGCCTGGGACTCAACGCGGTGCCGGTCCAGCTGCCGATCGGTCAGGCCGACGGCTTCCGCGGCATCGTCGATCTGGTCGAGAACAAGGCGTTCGTCTTCTCGGGGCGGGGCATGGAGGAAAAGAGCAGCGAGGCGCCGATCCCCGACGACATGACGGCGGCGGTGGCGGCCGCCCGCGCGCGGCTCATGGAGGAGGCGGCGACCGGCGACGAGGAGCTGATGAACAAGTTCCTCGAGACCGGGGACCTGACGACCGCCGAGGTCCGCAAGGGACTGTGCGAGCGCGTCGTGCAGGGCGACCTCGCGCCGGTGTTCTGCTGCTCGGCCTTCCACAACCAGGGCGTCAAGGAGGTGCTCGACGAGGTGGTCGACATCCTGCCGTCGCCGCTCGACGTGAAGCCGGCCTCCGGCACCGCCCCCGGGGGCGGGGGCGAGGTCGTGTGCCGTCCCGAGGCGGGACAGCCTCCGGCGGCGCTGGTGTTCAAGACCCTCTCCGAGCAGCACCTGGGCGACCTCTCGCTGGTGCGCATCTACTCGGGGACGCTCGAGGCGGGCCGCGAGGTCGTGAACACGACGCGGCAGCGCCCGGAGAAGCTGAGCACGCTCTACCATCTGGTGGGCAAGGAGCGGATGGACTGCGGCGGGGCCGAGGCGGGGGACATCGTGGCGGCCGTCAAGCTCAAGGAGACCCACACCGGCGACACGCTCGCCGACAAGAGCCGCCCGGTGGTGCTCGCGCCGCCCGATTTCCCGGGGCCGGTGACCGCCGAGGCGATCCACGCGCGGAACAAGGGCGACGAGGAGAAGCTCGCGCAGGGCCTGGCGCGGCTCCACGAGGAGGACCCCACCTTCGCGAAGCAGGTCGAGCCCAGCACCAAGGAGATGCTGGTGCACGGGATGGGCGACCTCCAGCTCGAGGTGATGGTGGACCGGCTCCGCAAGCGTTACGGCGTCGAGGTCGTGCTGAGCCGGCCGAAGGTGCCCTACCGCGAGACCATCCGCGGCAAGGCCCAGGACGAGTACCGGCACAAGAAGCAGACCGGCGGCCGCGGCCAGTTCGGCGAGGTGCATCTGCGCCTCGAGCCCCTCAAGCGCGGCGACGGCTTCAAGTTCCTCGACGAGATCAAGGGCGGCGTGGTCCCGAACCAGTTCATCCCGGCGGTCGAGAAGGGCGTCATCGCCGGGATGGAGCGGGGACCGCTCGCGGGATACCCGGTGGTGGACGTCCAGGTGGCCCTGTTCTTCGGCAAGTACCACGACGTGGACTCGTCGGAGATGGCGTTCAAGATCGCCGGGGAGAGCTGCTTCCACCAGGGCATGCTGAAGGCGAATCCGGTCATGCTGGAGCCGCTCGAGGAGATCCAGGTGCGGATCCCCGAGGAGTACCTGGGCGACGTCATGGGCGACCTCTCGTCGCGCCGGGGCCGCATCCTCGGCACCGAGTCCGACGGCCGCCATCAGGTGATCAAGGCGGTGGTCCCGGCGGCGGAGCTCTACAAGTACGCCGCCCACCTGCGCTCGATCACCCAGGGGCGCGGCATGCACAAGGCGAAGCACTCCCATTACGAGGAGGTGCCGCGGGAGATCACCGAGAAGGTGATCGCCGCCGCCAAGGCCGAGAAGGAGGCGGGCGCGCACGCGTGATCCGCGCGCGGCGCCCGGGATGCCATGTCCGGTCATTCCAAATGGGCGACCATCAAGCGCAAGAAGGCCGCGACCGATCAGGCGCGCGGCAAGATCTTCTCCAAGTACATCAAGGAGATCACCATCGCCGCCCGCCAGGGGGGCGGTGACCCCGAGGCGAACCCCCGCCTGCGCACCGCCGTGGCCGCCGCGAAATCCGTGAACATGCCGGCCTCCAACATCGAGCGTGCGATCCAGCGCGGCACCGGAGAGATCGAGGGCGCGAACTACGAGGAGACCCAGTACGAGGGCTACGGTCCCGGCGGCGTGGCGCTGCTGGTCGAGGTCGCGACCGACAACCGGAACCGCACCGCCGGCGACGTGCGCCACATCTTCACCAAGAACGGCGGCAACCTCGGCGAGGCCGGCAGCGTCGCCTACCTGTTCAAGCCGCGGGGCGTGATCGTGGTCGACCCGGGGGCGGTCGCCGAGGACAGGCTGATCGAGATCGCCCTCGAAGCCGGCGCCGACGACGTCGTGGTGGGAGCGGAGGGCTTCGAGGTCCTGACCCCGCCGGCCCAGCTCGAGGCGGTCAAGCAGGCGCTGGCCGCGAACGGGGTGCCGATGGCGAGCGCCGAGGCGACCCGGCTCGCCACCCTCCAGGTGCCGGTGGCCGGGAAGGAGGCGGAGGCCGTCTTGCGGCTGGTCGACGCCCTCGAGGACCACGACGACGTGCTGCGGGTCTACGCGAACTTCAGCGCCCCGGACGACGTGCTCGCCCGCCTGGCCCGCTAGCGTGGCGGGCGAGGGGCGGTCCGCGATGCGCGTCCTGGGACTCGACCCCGGCAGCCGGCGCACCGGCTACGGACTGGTCGAGCGCAGCGGGAACCGGCTGTGCTGCGGCGTCCACGGCACCATCGCCCCCGGGGCGCGGCTCGACTTGCCGCGCCGTCTCCACGAGATCGCCCGCCGCGTCGGCGAGGTGATCGAGGCGGAGCGTCCCGACGTGGTCGCGGTCGAGGAGGCCTTCTACCACGAGAGCGCCCGCTCGACGCTGGTGCTGGGCCACGTCCGCGGCGCGCTGCTGGTCGCCGCCGTCCAGCGCGGGGTCCCGGTGGCCGAGTACAGTCCGCGCGAGATCAAGCTGAGCGTCACCGGGAGCGGGGCGGCGGCCAAGGAGCAGGTGGCCTTCATGGTGCGCCGTCTGCTCGGCGTGCACGGCGCGCTCTCGCCCGACGCGGCGGACGCGCTGGCGGGCGCCGTCTGCCACCTGCAGCGGGCGCGCCTCTCGGCGCCGGCGCGGGCGGCGTCCGCCGCCGCGCTGCGGCTCGAGGCCCTGCTCGCCGGCCGGAGCGGCCGATGATCGCCTCGCTGCGCGGCACGCTGGTCGGCAAGGAGGGCGGCCAGTGCGTGATCGAGGCCGCCGGGGTCGGCTACCTGGTCCAGGTCTCGACCCATACCGCGGCGGCGCTCCCCGAACGGGACGGGCCGGTGTTCCTCCACACCCACCAGGTGGTCCGCGAGGACGCGCTGATGCTGTTCGGCTTCGCCGCGCTCGAGGAGCGGCGGATGTTCGAGCTGCTGATCACCGTGAGCGGGATCGGTCCGCGCGTCGCCCTCGCGGTGCTCTCCGGCCTGCCGCCGGCCGCCCTGGCGCGTGCGATCCGCGACGGCGACGTGGCGGCGCTGGTCGCGATCCCGGGCGTGGGGCGGAAGACGGCCGAGCGGATGGTGGTCGAGCTGCGCGACCGGATCGACGTGCTGGCGGCGGCCGGCGGGCCGGCGCCGTCGCCCGGGCCGCCGCCGCGCTCCGAGGCGTTCCAGGACGCGGTCGCGGCGCTGGTGCGTCTGGGCTACAGTGGGGCGCAGGCGCAGGAGGCCGTGCGCAAGGTGGACGAGGGCGAGGGGGGCCTGTCGCTCGAGGACCTCGTGCGACGCTCGCTCGCGCGGCTGGGCCGCGCGGCGGCGACGGTCCGCTAGGGAGGGCAGGTGACGCCGGTACGCAAGAGCGGGACCCCGGCCGCGCGCGGCGAGCACGCCGGGCGCATGACCGACCCGGAGCCGTTCCCGGAGGACCTCAAGGAGGAGACCCGGCTGCGGCCGCTCGCCCTGTCCGAGTTCGTCGGGCAGCCGGCGATCCGCGAGCAGCTCCACATCTTCCTCGAGGCCGCCCGTCGCCGGGGCGAGGCGATGGACCACGTGCTGTTCCACGGCCCGCCGGGCCTCGGCAAGACCACGCTCGCCTCGATCGTCGCCCGCGAGCTGGGGGTCGAGATCACCCACACCTCGGGCCCGGTGATCGAGCGCCCGGGGGACCTCGCCGGGCTGCTCACGAACCTGGGCCCGCGGGGGATCCTGTTCGTGGACGAGATCCACCGCCTGAGCCCGGTGGTCGAGGAGTACCTC
>CAZKQE010000079.1:0-9700 GCA_964554725.1 uncultured bacterium | reverse complement strand
CCCGGCTTCCGGCGCCCTTGAGAGAAGCGGCCTTGCCACGCATCCTGGCGCCGGGGTCGTGCCACGGTGGAGACGGAGGGCCTCTTCGCTTTTTCCGGGGGGGCGGGCCGTGAGACAGTGCGCCCATGTCCTCCGACGCGGTCCGGCACATCGCCCGCTATCGGGTCGGCGCCGAGGTCCGCTACGGCCGCCGCGACGACGGCGGCTACGTCCGCCTGAGCGACGCGCCGTGGCTGGGCGGCCACGAGACCGGCGAGTTCGATCCCGCGGACGCCGTCACGCTGCTGGCGCCGGTGACGCCGAGCAAGATCGTCTGCGTCGGCCTCAACTACCGCGCCCACCTGGCCGAGAGCGCCACGTTCGTGCCCGGGTCCGCGCCGCCGGACGAGCCGCTGCTGTTCCTCAAGCCGGCGAGCGCGGTGATCGGCAGCGGCGCGGCGATCGTCTACCCGGCGGGGGTCACCCGCCTGGACCCCGAGGCCGAGCTGGCGGTGGTCATCGGCCGGCGCGCGCGCGCCGTCGGGGAGGCGGAGGCGCTGGCGTGCGTCGCCGGCCTCACCTGCTTCAACGACGTCAGCGCGCGCAACTACCAGCGGCAGGACGGCCAATGGACACGCGCGAAGGGCTTCGATACCTTCGCTCCGGTCGGGCCCTGGATCGCGGTGGGGCTGGCGCCGGGCGGTCTCGAGGTCGCCTGCCGTGTCAACGGGGACACGCGTCAGCGTGGCAACACGTCCGACCTGCTCTTCCCGATCCCCACGCTCATCCGCCACATCTCCGGGATCATGACGCTGGAGCCCGGCGACGTCATCGCCACCGGCACGCCCGCCGGCGTCGCGCCGGTCGAGGTGGGGGACCGGATCGAGATCGAGGTGGAGGGGATCGGCGTGCTGGAGAACCGGGTGGAGGCGGTACGATCGTGACGACCCCGCGGGCCGATCTGCTCGTCCTCGCCGCGCGCCCCTGGTCGGAGGGGGCGACGCTCCCCGCCGCCGACGCGATCGCGATCGGCGGGGGCCGCATCCTCGCGGTCGGGCGGGCGGCCGACCTCGCCGCGTTCGCCGGTCCGGCGACGCTCACGCTGGACGCCGGGGGCGCCACGGTGACCCCGGCCTTCACCGACGCCCACATCCATCTGGTCGCATGGGCGCGCTCGCGCGGGGCGCTCGAGCTGTTCGACTGCGCCTCGCGCGCCGCGGCGCTGGCGCGGGTCGCCGCCCATCTCGCCGCCCACCCCGGGGACGGCGCGGTGGTGGGCCGGGGCTGGGACGCCAACGGCTGGAGCGAGGCCCCGGACCGCGGGTCGCTCGACCGGGTGACCGGCGACCGCCCGGTGGTCCTGCACAGCAAGGACTTCCATTCCCTGTGGGTGAACGGGGCCGCGCTGGCCCGCGCCGGGGTCACGCGCGAGACCCCGGACCCGGCGGGCGGGCGGTTCGAGCGCGACGCGACCGGGACGCCGAACGGACTGGTGCGCGAGCACGCGGTGCGCCGGTTCGCCGCGCTGATGCCCGCCGAGGGATCCGAGCGCGACCTGGCGCGGGTGCGGGACGCGGCGCGGGCGCTCCACGCCGAGGGGATCACGGCGGTCCACGACTTCGAGGGCGCCGAGGAGCACCGCGTGCTGCGGGCGCTCACGCGCGGGGACGGGCCGTGGGTGCGGGTGCTCATGCACCTCCATCACGGCGGGCTCGACCACGCGCTCGCGCTCGGCCTGGCCAGCGGCACCGGCGACGACCGGTTCCGGATCGGCGCGCTCAAGCTGTTCGCCGACGGCACGCTGGGCTCCCAGACCGCGGCGCTGCTCGAGCCCTACGAGGGTTCGACCGACCGCGGGCTGGAGCTGATCCCGCCGGCCGAGCTGGCATCGCTGGTGGCGCGCGCCGCGGCCGGGGGGATCGCGACGGCGATCCACGCGATCGGCGACCGGGCCGTGCGCTCGTCCCTCGACGCCTTCGCCGCGTGCGGCCCGGCGCTGCGCGGGCCGGCGCTCCCGCCCCGCATCGAGCACGTGCAGCTGCTCGACGCGGCCGACCGGCCGCGTTTCGCCTCGCTCGGCGTGGCGGCCAGCCTGCAGCCCTCCCACTGCACCAGCGACATCGACATCGCCCACCGCCACTGGGGCGCGCGCGTCGGGCGCTCGTACCCGTGGCGCAGTCTGCTCGACGCCGGCGCCCGGCTCGCCTTCGGCTCCGACGCCCCGGTCGAGCCGCCGGCGAGCGCGGCGGCGCTCCACAGCGCCGTCACCCGGCGCCGGCCCGACGGGCGGCCGGCGGAGGGGTTCGTGCCCGCCGAGCGCCTCACGCTCGACGAGGCGCTGTCCGCCTTCACCGAGGGCCCGGCCCGGCTCGCCGGCGGCTGGCCGCGGCTGGGCCGTCTCGCCGCCGGGGCGCGGGCCGACCTCGCGGTCTGGAGCGACGACCTCCACCGGCTGCCGGCCGGCCGGCTCCTCGACGCGAGGGTCGAGGCGACGGTGATGGACGGCGCGGTCGTCTACCGTCGCGGGGAGGACGGGTCCCGCCGGGACCGCGAGCGCGCGGCGGTGCCGGCGGCGGAGACGGCGCGATGAGCGCGCGCTACGCCGAACACCCGGACGCCGAGCTGGTGCGGCTCGCCCAGGGGGGGGACACCCGGGCGTTCGACGAGCTGGTCGTGCGCTACCGGGACAAGGTCTACCGGCTCGCGTTCCGCATCCTGCGCAACGAGGACGACGCGGCCGAGGCGCTCCAGGACGCGTTCACGTCGGCCTTCCGGGGACTCAAGAACTTCAAGGCGGAGTCCACCTTCTCCACCTGGCTCTACCGCGTGGCGACGAACGCCAGCCTGATGAAGTACCGCAAGCGGCGGGACGACCATGTCTCGCTCGAGCAGTCGCAGAGCGCCCAGCGGGACGCGGAGCCGATCGCGATCCCGGACTGGTCGCAGCAGCCGCTCGAGGAGCTGCTCGACACCGAGACGCGCGAGGTGATGGAGGAGGGGCTGCGGCGGCTGCCCGAGGACCTGCGCACGGTGTTCATCCTGCGCGACGAGGACGGGCATTCGAACGCCGAGGTCGCCGAGATGCTCGACGTCTCCGTGGCGGCGGTGAAGTCACGGCTCCATCGCGCCCGGCTGGCGCTGCGCGACCGCCTGGACCGCTACTTCCGCGACCGCATGACGCGCAAGGACATGCCGCGCGATGCGCGCTGAGCCCCCGGTCAGCGACCGATGCTGAGCAGGATCACGGCCGCGAGCGCCAGCCGGTAGACGAAGAACGCCGCGAACCCGGCGCGACCCAACCAGCGGATGAGGCCACGGATGGCGAGGAACCCGGTGACGGCGGCGGAGACGACCCCGATGGCGAGGGTGGTGGCCGGCAGGTCGGGGGAGAGGTCGCGCATCTTGAGCAGTCCCGCCCCGAGCGTGATCGGGGTCGCGAGCAGGAACGAGAACCGCGCCGCCGAGACCCGCGCCAGGCCGCAGGCGCGGCCCGAGGTGATCGTCACCCCCGAGCGGGAGACGCCGGGCACCAGGGCCAGCGCCTGGGCCGAGCCCATGACCAGGCAGGTCCACCAGCCCGGGTCGCGGGTCTCGCGCCCCACCGGCCGCACCCGGTCCACCCACCAGAGCAGGAAGCCGAACAGCGCCAGCATGGCCGCCTGGATGGGCAGCGCGCGCAGGGCGGTGTCGGCGAGGTCCTCGAGCAGCAGGCCGGCGACCGCGGCGGGGACCGAGGCCACCGCCAGCTTGACCCAGGTGCCGCGCGCCGTGGCGCGCACCGGGCCGGCCGGGCCCAGCGCCTCGCGGCCCAGCGTCAGCCAGTCCTTCCAGAAGGCGGCGAACAGGGCGAGCAGCGTGCCCCAGTGGAGCGCGACGTCGAAGGCGACGCCGGCGTACGGCCAGCCCAGCAGCGTCGGGAGGACGTACAGGTGGGCGCTGCTGGAGACGGGGAGGAACTCGGTCAGCCCCTGCACCGCGCCGAGGACGGCCGCCTGGAACGGAGACATGGGGCGCGACCCTAGCACGCGCGGCGCGACCCGTCCATGACCGCGCCGCCGGCGAACGAGGAGCTGCGGGTCGCGCGGCGCGCCGGCGTGGTCGGCGCCGCCACCTTCCTCTCGCGCGTGCTGGGGCTGGTCCGCGAGCAGGTGATGGCGGGCCTGTTCGGCGCCGGCCTCGCGACCGACGCGTTCAACGTCGCCTTCCGCATCCCGAACCTGTTGCGCGACCTGTTCGCCGAGGGGGCGATGTCGTCGGCGTTCGTGCCCACGTTCACCGCCGCCCATCAGCGCGAAGGCGAGCGCGCGGCCTGGGACCTCGGCCGCCAGCTCCTGATCGCGCTCACCCTGGTGCTCACCGCGGTCTGCCTGGTCGGGTATCTCGCCGCGCCGTGGCTGGTGCGGGCGTTCGCGCCCGGGTTCGCGGAGGTGCCCGGCAAGCTCGAGCTCACGGTCCGGCTGACCCGGGTGATGCTGCCGTTCCTGCCGGCGGTGGCGCTCGCCGCGGCGGCGATGGGGATGCTCAACGCGCGCGGCTCGTTCGCGGTGCCGGCGCTCGCGCCGACGATGCTCAACCTGGGGATGATCGTGTGCGGGGTGGCGTTGATCCCGGTGGTCGAGGGGTTCGGCCAGCCGCCGATCCTGGCGATGGCCCTCGGCGTGGTCCTCGGCGGCGTCGGGCAGTTCGCGGTCCAGCTGCCGGCGCTCCACGGCAAGGGGTTCCGCCTGCGCCTCGAGCTCCCGCGCCCCCATCCCGGCGTGCTGCGGGTCGCCGCGCTCATGGGACCGGCCGCGATCGGGCTCGCCGCCACCCAGCTGAACCTGTTCGTGAGCACGCTGATCGCCAGCCTGCTCGAGCAGGGGAGCGTCTCGTGGCTCGCCTACGCGTTCCGGCTCATGCAGCTGCCGATCGGCGTGTTCGGCGTGGCGCTGGCGACCGTGAGCATGCCGGCGTTCGCCCGGGCGGCGGTGGACGGCGACATGCCGGCGCTCAAGGCGACGATGTCCGCCACGCTGCGCCTGGTGTTCCTGCTCACCGTCCCGGCGGCGGCGTGGCTGGCCGTGATGGCGGCGCCGACGATCGCCCTGCTCTACGAGCACGGCCGCTTCGCCGCCACCGACACCGCCCGCACCGCGGCCGCGCTCGCCATGTACTGCGTGGGCCTGCCCGCGTTCGCCGCGGTCGGCGTGCTGACCCGCGGGTTCTACGCGCTGGGGGACACCCGCACCCCGGTGCGGGCGAGCTTCGTCGCGGTGGCGCTCAACCTCACCCTGAACCTGCTGTTCATCGGCCCGCTGCGCCCGCTGGGGCTCGAGCACGCGGGACTCGCCCTGGCCACCTCGGTGACCTCGATCGCGAACCTCCTCCAGCTCGCCTGGTTCCTGCGCCGGCGGCTGGGCCCGCTCGAGGGCGGCCGCATGCTGGCGACGCTGTGGCGGGTGGGCCTCGCCTCGGCGATCGCGACGCTGCCGTGCGCGCTGGCGCTGCGCGCCCTGGGCGGGGCCGGACGGGGCGGCCTGGCGGTCGAGGGGGCGGTGGTCGCCGGCGGCCTGGCGCTGGCGCTCGCGGTGGGGTACGGGGCGATGAAGGTGTTCCGGGTCGAGGAACTGGCCACCGTCGAGCGGCTGGCCGGCTCGCTCGTCCGCCGGCTCACCGGCCGCTGAGGACGCCGGCGGCGCGCGCCGCCGCCGTCGGGCGTCAGTGCGCCCCGGGCCCCGGCGCCGGGTCGCCGCCCGCCGGCGGTCCGGCGGCGCCGGGGACGCCGCGCAGCCGGCGGCTCCTCACCAGCGAGGCGGCGACGCACAGGATGAGGATGCCGCCCACCACCCCGAGCGCGACCGGCGTCGGCAGGTGGATGAGGTCCGAGAGGACCATCTTGAGGCCGACGAAGACCAGGATCGCGGCCAGCCCGACGTGCAGGTAGTGGAACAGGCCCATGACCCCGGCGAGCGAGAAGAACATCGCCCGCAGACCGAGGATCGCGAAGATGTTCGAGCTGAAGACGATGAACGGGTCGCGGGTGATCGCGAGCACGGCCGGGATCGAGTCCACCGCGAACACCAGGTCGGTCATCTCGACCATCAGCAGCACCAGCAGCAGGGGGGTGGCGAGCCAGCGTGCGCCACGCCGTACGATCAGGGCCGAGCCCTCGTAGTCGTTCGTGAGCGGCAGGAACCGCCTCACCAGCCGCAGGATCGGGTTCCGCTCGGGATGGATCTCGGGCTGCTGGTGCGAGGCCATCTTGACGCCGGAGACGATGAGCACCGCGCCGAACACGTAGATGATCCAGTGGAAGCGCTCGAGCAGGGCGACCCCGGCGAGGATGAACGCCAGCCGCATCACGACCGCCCCGACGATGCCCCAGAACAGTACCCGGTGCTGGTGTTCGGCGGGGACGGCGAAGTAGCGGAACAGGAGCAGGAAGACGAACAGGTTGTCGACGCTCAGCGACAGCTCGATCAGGTAGCCGGTGAGGAACTCGAGCGCCGGCGTCGGGCCGCGGAAGTGGAGGACGCCGAGGTTGAACAGCAGGGCGAGTCCGATCCAGCCGGCGCTGCCGAGCAGCGCCTCGCGGATCTGGATCACGTGACTGCGCCGGTGGAACACGAACAGGTCGAGCGCCAGCGCGCCCGCCACCAGCACCCCGAACGCCACCCAGCCCGCCGTGCCCTCCATCCTCCTCGCTCCTCCTGCCGATGTCGGCCGGTCCGCCGGACCGGGGTCCGCGACGGGCGATCGCCGCCTAGAACCGGGTCACCCCGGTGAAGTGGAAGTCCCGCACCCGCAGCGCGGGGGCGAGGACGCAGTTGCCGACGTAGTCGAACACCGTCGGCTCGGCCTCCGCGCCCGCGCCGTCCGCCCGTTCGAGGACCTCGAGTACGCTCTCGTTGAAGCGCAGGTTGCGCACGCCGCGGGTCACCTGCCCGTCCTCGATCAGGAACGTCCCGTCCCGCGTCATCCCGGTGACCAGCGTCCGGCGGGCGTCGACGACACGGTTGTACCACAGGCGCGTGACGAGGATGCCGCGGGCGGTGCCCGCGACCAGGCCGGCGAGGGTCTGGTCGCCGCCGGCGAGGACCAGGTCGTAGGGGATGGGTCCCTCGACGGACGGCGGGGCGGTGGCGTGGCCGGTGCTCGCGGTCCCGGCCGCCTGCGCCGTGCGCCGGTCGTGCGCGACCGCGCGGGCGATGCCCGCCTCGATCAGCGTCAGCCGCCGGCGCGGCGTGCCCTCGTGGTCGAAGGGGGTGCCGAACCCGCGCGGGTCGAAGGCGTCGTCCACCAGGGTGACGCCGGTCCCGGTGATGCGCTCGCCGAGCCGGCCGGAGAGGAACGAGCGGCCCTCCTGCTCGCTCTGCGCCCCGAGCCCGAGCCAGGCGAGGAAGGCGACCAGCTCCGCCACCGCCGCCGGCTCCAGGACCACGGTGTAGCGGCCCGGCGGGACCTCGACCGGCGCACGCGAGCGCTCCGCCTTGTCCACCGCCCGGGCGCCCAGCGCCTCGGCGTCGAGCGCGCGCCAGTCGCGCCGGTGACGGTCCGCCCAGCCGCTCGAGTCCGCGGAGCGGACCGTGCAGGTGAAGCGCGCGTAGCTCGCGGCATGATAGGCGAAGTGGCCGAGCGTGTTCGCCACCGCGAAGGAACCCGCCGAGGTCGTCAGCGCCCCGGCGGCGTCGAGCCCGGCGGCGGCCGCGCGCGCGAGCACCGGGCCCACCGCCGCGGCGCGCGCCTCGGGCGTGCAGCCGGCGGTGGCGGCGACGAACCCGTCGAGCGCGGGGGGGGCGGCCGGCGGGGCCGGCTCGGGCAGGCGGTCGTCCTCGGGGGAGAGGCGGGCCATCGCCAGCGCCCGGTCCGCCACCTGGCGCAGCGCGCTCGAGTCGAGCCGCCCGGTCGACGCGGTGCCGCTGCGGCGGCCGACCCGGGCCTGCACCGTGAGCGTGTGGCGGCGCGAGGTGACGTTCTGGTGGATGCCGTTGTTCGCGAAGCGCGTCAGGCTCTCGTCCTGCGCCTCGAGCACCGCCACGGTCCGCTCCGCCGCGGACATCGCCAGGGCCTCGGCGAGCAGGCCGCGCGCCTCCTCGCGCGAGAGCGGCGGACGCCCGTCCGCGGCCGCCGCGGCCGCCTCGCGGCTCACGCGCCGTACCCCACGCCGACCTCGACCTCGCGGAAGCGCGCCGGCGACGCCCCCTGCGCGGTGCGGACCGTCTGGCTCGGCTGACCCTTGCCGCAGTTCGGGGTCCCCCAGATCTCCCATTCGCCCGCGTCGCACACCGCGTCGCAGCCGTTCCAGAAGCGGGGGGTGATGCCGGTGTAGGTGCAGTTGCGCAGCAGCCGGCCGCGGCGGCCGTTGCGGATCTCCCAGCCGACCTCGGTGCCGAACTGGAAATTGTAGCGGCGGTCGTCGATGGACCACGAGCGGTTCGTCGCCATCAGCACGCCCTCGCGCGTGTCGGCGATCAGCGCCTCGAGCGTCCAGTCCCCGGGCTCGAGGTTGATGTTCGTCATGCGGATGAGCGGGAGGTGGGCCCACGACTCGGCGCGCATCGTGCCGTTCGAGGCCTGGCCGATCGTCGGCGCCGTCTCGCGCGAGGTGAGGTAGCCGACGAACCGGCCGCCGCGCACGAGGTCGAAGCGCTGGGCGGGGACGCCCTCGTCGTCGAACCCGAAGGTGCCGAGGCCGCGCGGCGTGGTCGCGTCGGCGACCAGGTGGACGACCTCGGAGCCGTAGCGCAGGTGGCCGAGCAGGTCCGGGGTGAGGAAGGAGGTGCCGGCGTAGTTGGCCTCGTAGCCGAGCGCGCGGTCCAGCTCGGTCGGGTGCCCGCAGGACTCGTGGATCTGCAGGCTCAGCTGCGAGCCGTCGAGGATCACCGTCGTGACGCCGGCCGGGCACTGCGGGGCGGTGAGCAGGGCGGCGGCGGTCGCCGCCGTCTCGGCCGCGTGGCCGGCCAGGTCGAGCCGCTCGACCAGCTCCCAGCCGGCGGACTCGTACTGGCCGCCGAACGCGTTGGGGTAGGACCGCCACTGCAGCTCGCGGTCGCCGCGCGCGGTCGCGCAGATCCCCGCGCCGGAGTGGACGATGCGCTGCTCGATCCGCGCACCCTCGCTCGAGGCGAACAGCGTGCGCTCCTCCCAGAACCGCAGCGAGCCCTGCGCGACCGCCACCGCCGGCTCGCCGCCCATCGCGGCGGTCGCGCGCTCGAGCAGGTCGAGCTTGTCGGCGAGCGGGACCGTGAACGGGTCGCGTGCCAGCGGCGTCTCCCAGCGGCCGCGGGTCGCGGGCAGCGGGGAGAGCGTCACCGCCCGCGCCCGGAAGCGCGCCGAGGCGCGGGCGATCCGCACCGCGAGCGCCGCGCACCGCCCGGCCTCGTCGAGGTCCGCGGTCGCGCTGGCGGCGAACCCCCAGGCCCCGTCCACCAGCGCCCGCACCCCGATCCCCGCGCCGGCGCCCTCCTGCAGCGCGCTGAGGCGCCGGTTCTTCACCTCGACGAGCTGCGACCGCGACTCGCCGACGCGCACGTCCACGTACGCCGCCCCGGCCAGCTGGGCGGCGTTGAGGGCGCGGTCGGCGAGTTCCTGCATCGAGGTCCTTGCGGGGGGCGCGGAGGCCGGTTGTGGAGGTCGGAGGCGGCCGGATACTGTCCAACCCCCATGCGAGGGTCAAGCGGAATGCGACCGGGCCGGCGACCCGGCTCCGAGCGCGCCTCGATCCGGGCGATTCGATTCTCGA
>CAZKQE010000078.1:0-9715 GCA_964554725.1 uncultured bacterium | reverse complement strand
CTCGCGCGTCACCCGGCGGCGCTGCTCGGCCAGCTCCACGCGCGACGCCTCGAGTGCCGCGCGGTGGGCGGCGGCCGCCGCCTCGGCCTCGCGCCGGGCCACGCCGAGCCGGGCGGTCTCCTCGCGCAGCCGCGCGTGGCCAGCCGCCAGCTCGGCGATCAGGCGCTCGAGCGCGCGCGTCTCCTCGGGGGTCAGCTCGCGCGCCCGCGCGAGCAGCGGCTCCGGGAAGCCGAGCCGGTCCGCCACCGCGAGCGCGTGGCTGGCGCCCGGCACGCCGGGCAGGAAGCGGTAGCGCGAGGTCATCCTCGCCTCGTCGAACTCGAGCGAGCCGTCCACCACCCCCGGCACCGCGCCGGCGAGCCGCTTGAGACTGCCGAGGTGGGTGGTCACCACGCACCAGGCGCCGTGCGCGGCGAAGCGCTCGATCAGCGCGCGGCCGATCGCCGCCCCCTCCTCGGGGTCGGTGCCCGCGCCCAGCTCGTCGCACAGCAGCAGGCTCCGCGGGCCCGCGCTCGCGGCCATCCGCGCCAGGGACTGGAGGTGGGCGGCGAACGAGGAGAGTCCACGATCCACCGACTGCTCGTCCCCGAGGTCCACCACGACGTCGTCGATCTCCGGCACCGCGCTCCCCTCGTCGGCGGTCACCGCGAAGCCCGCGTGGCTCAACGCCACCGCGAGGCCCGCCGTCTTCAGCACCACCGTCTTCCCGCCCATGTTGGGCCCGCTCACCACCAGCACGCGGCCCGCCGCACCCAGCTCGAGGTCGAGCGGCACCACCGCCCGCCCGCCGTCACGCTCGGCCATCGCCAGCAGCGGATGGCGCGCCCGCACCAGCCGCAGCGCGTCCCCGCCCGGCGTCACCGCCGTCCCGCCGAACTCCCGCGCCCAGCGCGCCCGCGCGCGCAGGCCGTCGAGATGGGCCAGCGTCGCCTCGAGCGCGCGCAGCGCGTCCTCCGCGTCCATCACCGCCCGCGCCAGCTCGCGCAGGATCCGCCGCTCCTCCTCGCCCGCCGCCGACCGCACCTCGAGCAGACGGTTGTTCGCCTCGCACGCCTCGAGCGGCTCGACGAACAGCGAGTGACCGCTGCCCGAGGTGTCGTGCACCACCGCCCGCCGCCGCGGGAACCCCGCCGCCGGCACCAGCGCCACGAAGCGGTCCCCGTGGCGGGTGACGTAGGCCGTCTCCCCGAACCCCGCCGCCCAGCGTTCGAGCTGGCGCGACAGCCGCCGCTCCCCGACGTCCAGCTCGCGGCGCAGCCGGCCGAGCGCCGGCGATGCCGCGTCCTTCACCCGTCCGTCCCCGTCCAGCGCCGCCGCGAGCCGCTCCCGCAGGTCGCCCAGGTCCGGCAGCCCGTCCACCAAATCCGCCAGCGCCGGCTCGCGCGCCCGCGCCGTCTCGTCCCGCCACGCCTCGCGCGTCGACTGCGACGCGTCCAGCCAGCTGCGCACCCGCACCAGCGCCGGTCCGTCCAGCCCGTCCGGCGCGTCGAGCGTGTCGCCGAGACACTCCTCGCCCGTGAACACCCACTCCCCCGGCGCCGCGACCCGGCGGATCGCCTCCGCCAGCCGCCCGCACTCCGCGCGCCGCTCGCCGGCCGCGGCGATCGGCCGCGCCGACGCGAGCGCCCGGCGGGCCGCCTCGCTGGCGGCGCGCCCGGCGACCGCGCCGGTCACGCGCGGGAACTCGAGGAGTCGAAGGGAATGGTCGTCCACGCCGTGCCTGCCCCCGGACGGCCCGGGCCCTGCCTCAGCGGGTCGCCGTCGAGATGCCGTCCGCCCGCATGCGCGTCGCCCGCCGCTCCGCCGCCTCGAACTGTTCCCTGAGCCACCCGCACCCCGGCAGGAACGCCTCGCCGAACCCGCACACCGCGGCCGCCGCCCCCATCATCGGGGCGCCGACGCGGGCCCGCGCCGCCGCCATCCCCGGACCGTTCGGATGATCGAACTGCAGCGCCCCGAGCAGGCCCATGGAGCAGACCGAGGCGCCGAGCGCGACACCGATGATCATGCCGCCGCCCCGGTCGACCCAGCTGAGCGGTCCGTCGCGGACCGCCTTCGCCATGGTGCTGCCCCACCAGCGGAACGCCGTCGCCAGCGCCAGCCCGACCAGGCCGGCGACCACCCAGCGCAGGACCAGATAGAGTCCGGCGGGCCGGGCGCCGTCCCAGTGCCGGCCCATCCATCCCGAGATGGAGAGCGCGGCGTAGAAACCGGCAACCAGCCCGACGACAACAAAAACCTGCGCGACGGTGCCACGCAGGTATCCGCGGATCGCGAGGAGGATGACCAGGACCAGCATCATCCAGTCCAGCCAGGTGAGCCCGAGTCCGGGATCCAGTTCCGCTAACTCTCCTGTCGGCGGGCCAGATTCTTCCGCTTTGCCGCGTTAAGTTTGCGCTTGCGCCGCTCGCTCGGCTTCTCGAAATGCTGGTGACGGCGCAGATCCGAGAGGATCCCCGCCTTCTCGCACTTCTTCTTGAAGCGGCGCAGGGCGCTTTCGAAGGACTCTCCGTCCTTCACCCTGATGCCGGGCAATCAATCGCCCCCTCTCACACCCCTAGAATGTTGGAATGAAAAGACCTCGCACCCCTCCTCGACGCGCTCGGAGGGCTGCTCGACCCAGACGATTATGGCAAAGGAAGTCTATGGCCGCGCGGGAGTAGCGTCAAGCCCGCCGCCTGGGGACGACGGCCGATCGGGGTCGCGCGCGCCCGAGGCCCACCAGCAGGCCCAGGCGATGGCCGCGGTCTCGGCGCGCAAACGACCATCCGACAAAGAGATAGGTGCGAACCCCGCGGCGGCGGCGAGGGCGCCCTCCTCCGGCGTGAGCCCCGCCGCGGGGCCGATGAGCCCCACCGAGAGGCCGTCCGCCGGGGCCTGCGAGGCCGCGGGCGGACCCTCCGGCGACCCGACCGAGCGGGGCGTCCCCGCCGGCAGCGCGGCGATCGCGGCCGCGAGCGGGAGCGGCGGGCGCACCTCGAGCAGGTGGCGACGCCGCGACTGGCGCAGGCCCGCCACCGCGAGGCGCCGCCAGCGGTCGGCGCGACGCTCGAGCGGCTCCCAGGCCCCGCGCCCGCAGTCCACCGGCTGGAGCGTCGCCACGCCGAGCTCGGCCAGCTTCTCGACCAGCCAGTCCCCGCGCTCGCCCTCGGGCGGACCCGCGAGCAGCCACGCCTCGCGCGCGCGCGGCGGGCGCCGGCAGGACTCGATCTCGACCACCGCCTCGCGTCCCAGCGCGACCAGCCGCACGCCGGCGAGCGCGCCGCGGCCGTCCGTGGCGGTGAACCGGTCGCCCGGCCGGGCGCGGCACACGCGGGCGACGTAGTGGCGCTCCTCGTCGCCGAGGGCGACGCGCCCGCCGACGTCGGTGAGCCCTTCGACCAGCAGGTACGAGGGCGCGGCGTCAGCCGGTGAACGCATCCCGCACCCGCTCGAACAGCGACTTGTCGGCGCGCGGGGGCTGGAGGCCGGCGCCGCGCCCGAGCTCCTCGAGCTGGCGACGTTCGGCGGCGCTGAGCCGGGTCGGCACCCAGACGATCAGGCGCGCGAGCAGGTCGCCGTGGCCGCCGCGCAGCCCCGGCAGGCCCTTCCCGCGCAGGCGCACGACGCGGCCCGTCGGCGTCCCGGCCGGCACGTCGGCTCCCGCCGTGCCGCCGTCCAGCAGCGGCACCTCGACCCGGCCGCCCAGCGCGGCGGTGGCGAAGCTGAGGGGCACGTCCACGCGCAGGTCGTCGCCGTCACGGTCGAACACCGGGTGCGGCTTCTCCTCGATCAGCACGATGAGGTCGCCGGCCGGGCCGCCGCGCGGACCCGCGTCCCCCATGCCCCGCAGCGGGATGAAATTCCCGGTCGCGACCCCGGCCGGCACCTTGACCGCGATCGTCTCGCTCTCCGAGACCCGCCCCTCGCCGTCGCAGGTGCGACAGCGCTCCTTCATCGTGCGGCCCTCGCCGTGGCAGCGCGGACAGGGGGCGATGTTCACGAACTGCCCGAAGAACGACTGCTGCACCTGGCGCACCTGGCCGCGCCCGGCGCACTGCACGCACGGCGTCTCGCCGCTCCCGCCGCGACCCTCGCAGTCGCCGCAGGCACGCAGGTGCCGGACCCGGATCTTCTTCTCGACCCCGCCGGCCACCTCCTCGAGCGTCAGCTTGAGCCGGACCTGCAGGTCGTCGCCGCGCCGCGGCCCGGCGCCGCGCCCGCGCCCGCCGCCGAACAGGTCGTCGAGGCTGCCCTCGCCGCCGAAGTCGCGCATGAACGCGCGCAGCGCGTCCGCCAGGTCGAAGCCGCTGAAGTCGACCCCGCCGCCCGCCGGCCCCCCCTCGGGCGCGGCGTGCCCGAAACGGTCGTAGTGCGCGCGCTTCTGCGGGTCGCGCAGCACCTCGTAGGCCTCGGTCGCCTCCTTGAACCGCTGTTCCGCGGCCTGATCGCCGGGATTGCGGTCGGGGTGATTCTCGAAGGCGAGCTTGCGGTAGGCCTTCTTGATCTCGCCCTCCCCCGCCTCCCGCCCCACCCCCAGCACCTCGTAGTAGTCGCGCCGGCTCATGTCACTGCGCGCCCCCCGCCGCGGCGCGCGCCACCGCGGCGCGGGCGGCGCGCAGCGCGCGGTCGCCGCGCCGGTACCCCTTGTGCACGACCTGCACCACGGTGCCGGGCTCGGTGCCCTCCGCGGCGTCCATCTCGAGCAGGGCCTCGTGGAACGTGGGGTCGAAGCGGCGCCCGAGCGGGTCCTCGACCGTCACCCCCTGCCGGCCCAGCACGTCCCGCACCCGCTGGGCGACCAGCGCCACCCCCTCGGACCAGGCCGGGGCGGCGCCGGCCGCGGCGGCGGCGGCCAGCGCCCGCTCGAGGTCGTCGAGCACCGACACCATCTCGAGCAGCACGCCCTCCTCGGCCCGGCGGCGCCCCTCCTCCCACTCGCGCGCCGCCCGTTTGCGGAAGTTCTGCAGCTCGGCCTCGGCGCGCAGCCAGCGCTCGCGGTAGTCGACCTGCTCGTCCGCCGAAGGGGCCGGGGCGTCCGCGCCGGCGTCGCCGGCGGCCCCGGGTTCGTCGGCGGGGGTCGGCGTGTCCACGGCGGGATCCTTCTCGTCGCGCATGTCGGCGGGTCCGGGCGGGGCGGACTAGAGGAGGTCGGCGACGCGCCGGCCGACCGCGTCGACGATCGAGAACACGCGCGCGTAGTCCATGCGGACCGGGCCGAGCACGCCGACCGCCGCGCGCACCGATCCCGGCAGCGGGTAGCTGACCAGGCTGCAGCGCGACAGCGCCTGGTCCTCGTCGAGCCCCACCCGCGCGGCGGGCTGGCCCTCGACCCCGTCCATCATCAGGCGGTCGAGCGGCGGGCCGCTCTCGATCACGCGCAGCAGCGGCGCGAGGCGCGGTCCGCCCGCGAACTCCGGCTGCTCGGCGATGTGGCCGGCGCCGGCGGTGAACATCGCCGCCGGGACCGGCGGCGCCCAGCGCTCGGCCGCGGCGTGCGCCACCAGCCGCACCGCGCTCCGCCGCACCAGCTCGGGGTCGGCCGCCAGCCGGTCGCGCACCTCGGCCAGGTCGCGGCCGAGGAGGCGTTCGCGCAGCACCCCCTCGACCTCGGCCAGCTCGCCGCGGTCGAGCGGCGTGTCGAGCTCGAGCACCAGCGTGCGCACCGCCCCGCCGCCGAGGCCGAGCACCAGCAGCACCCGACGCGCATCGAGCGGCTCGAGATCGAGTGCCGCCAGCCGCTCCTGCTCGAGCGAGGCGGTGAGCGCCAGCCCCAGCTGACGGGTGAGCGAGGAGAGCAGCCGCGAGGCCTCGCCGAGCAGGTGCTCGACGTCGCGCGCCGAATGGCGGAGGGTCTCGTCGATCCGCGCCGCGACCTCGGGCGACACCGGCGCCGGGGTCAGCAGGTGGCGGACCAGGTAGTCGTACCCGCTCTCGCTCGGCACCCGGCCGGACGAGGCGTGCGAACGCGCCACCAGGCCGAGCGATTCGAGCTCCGCGAGCGAGCCGCGGATACTGGCCGGGGACAACGGGATGCGGGCGTGCTGGGCGAGCGCCTCGGAGCCCACCGGGCGGGCGCTGTCGCCGTGCAGGGTGACCAGCGCGATGAAGACGTCGCGCTGGCGTCCGGTGAGATCGGGGTCCTCGCGGCCGACCGCCCCGGGGAATGCGGGATGGGACATGGGTTCAGGTTACGGAGGCCGTCGCGCGACTGTCAACTGCGACGGCGCGCCGGCGCGCCGCCGCGCGGGCGCGCGCCGCCCGGTCGGCGGCCGCCACCAGCCAGGCGATGACGTCGTCGGCGACGAAGCGATGGCGCGGCGGGACCCGCACGCCGTCGGCGGCCGCCTCGAGCCGGCCGGTCGCGAGGCCGTCGCGGAACGCGCCGCCGAAGCGTTCGATCACCTCGCTCCAGCGCTGCGGCGCGTGGTCGCCGGCGCGCACGCCGCGCGCCAGCAGCAGGCCCAGCAGCACGACCTCGTCCGCGCGCGAGACCGGGTCGTCGGCCTCGCGCTCGTCGCAGTCGCGCCCGGTCTCGAGCGCCGCCGCCCAGTGCCCGGTCGCGTAGTGGTTGCCGTAGCGCGTCCCGCGCCACAGCCCGTGCGCCGAGGGCCCGAGTCCCAGGTAGTCGCGGCGCAGCCAGTAGACCAGGTTGTGCCGCGCCTCGGCGCCGGGGCGGCAGAAGTTCGACGTCTCGTAGCCGCCGTAGCCGGCGGCGGCGAGCCGCTCCGTGAGGTCGGCGTAGAGGTCCGCCTGCTCGTCCGGTCCGGGCAGCGCGACGCGCCCGGCGAGCACGTCGTCCCCCATCGGCGTCCCCGCCTCGGGGATGAAGCAGTAGGCCGACAGGTGCTCGGGCGCGAGCTCGAGCGCGCGCCCGACGGTCGCGGCGAAACGCGCCCGGTCGTGTCCCGGGAAGCCGAACATGAGGTCGAGCGAGAGGCGGCGGAAGCCGTGCGCGCGCGCCAGCGCCACCGCCTCGCCCGGGCGCGCGGCGTCGTGGATCCGGCCGAGCCGCGCCAGCTCGTCGGGGTGGAAGCTCTGGACGCCGAACGAGAGGCGGTCGACGCCGGCCGCTCGCCACGCCGCGAGCAGCGCCGGCCGCACGGACTCGGGATTGGCCTCGAGGGTGATCTCGGCGTCGGACGCGATCGCGAAGGCGCCGCGCAGGGTCGCGACCAGCCGGGCGAAATGGCGGGCCGAGAGCGCCGACGGCGTGCCGCCGCCGAAGAACACCGAGGTGAACGTGACCCCGTCCGCCGCCGGCGCGCGCCGCTCCGTCTCGCGCTCGATCCCCGCCAGGTAGCGCTCGAGCGCGCCGGCCCCCGGCGAGCCGCTCGAGAAGTCGCAGTACGCGCAGCGCACCGCGCAGAACGGCACGTGGACGTAGAGCCCCGCCCGCGCGGCGGCGACCGAGGCGGGCGCCGGCCCCTCGTCGGCGGCGGCGACCGTCCCGGCCCGCGGCGCGGGCCCGGCCGCGCGCGACACGGGCGCGCTCAGCGGATCGGGCTCAGCAACCGGTTCCATCGCGGCCAGTTCTTCTCGCCGTCCCAGGACCAGTAGAGGAACATCGCCCGCCCCTTGACCAGGTCCATGTCGAGCGGGCCCCAGTAGCGGCTGTCGTGCGAGCTGTCGCGGTTGTCCCCCATCATGAACATCTCCCCGGCCGGGACCGTGTAGGGGCCGTAGTTGTCGCGATAGTCGTACCCGGCCGGCTTCACCGACGGATCGAGGTGGATCGCGTAGGGCTCCTTGAGCGGGACGCCGTTCACCGACACCTGCTTGTTGACGATCTCGATCGTCTCCCCGCCGGTCGCCACACAGCGCTTGATGAAGTCCTTGCTCGGGTCCTGCGGGTACTGGAACACGATGACGTCCCCGCGCCGCGGCTCGCGCAGGCCCGGGAGCCGGATCCGGGTGAACGGGATCTTCGGTCCGTACTCGAACTTGTTCACGAACAGGAAGTCCCCGATGAGCAGCGTGTCCTTCATGGACTCGGAGGGGATCCGGAAGGCCTGGATCACGAAGGCGCGCAGCACCAGGGTGATCACCAGCGCCCACAGCGCCGCCTCGACGTACTCGCGGATGATGGAACGGGGCTTGTTCGACATGGGTCTCCTCGGTCAGCGCTCGACCTTGAGCACCGCCAGGAAGGCCTCCTGGGGTATCTCGACGGTCCCGATCTGCTTCATGCGGCGCTTGCCCTCCTTCTGCTTCTCGAGCAGCTTCCGCTTGCGGGTGATGTCGCCACCATAGCACTTGGCGATGACGTTCTTGCGCACCGCCCCGAGCGTCTCGCGGGCGATGACCTTGCTGCCGATCGCGGCCTGGATCGCGATCTGGAACATCTGCTTGTGGATGAGCTCCTTGAGCTTGGCGCACAGGTCGCGGCCCCACTCGTACGCCTTGTCGCGGTGGACGATCGCCGAGAGCGCGTCCACGGTCTCCGAGTTCAGCAGGATGTCGAGCTTCACCATGTCCCCCTCGCGGTAGCCGTCGTACTCGTAGTCGAGCGAGGCGTAGCCGCGCGAGACCGACTTCAGGCGGTCGTAGAAGTCGAGCACGATCTCGGCCAGCGGCAGGCGGTAGGCGACCCGCACCCGCTTCTCCTCCAGGTAGTCCATGCTGACGAAGATGCCGCGCCGGTCCTGGCACAGCTTCATGATGTTGCCCATGTAGTCCGTGGGAGTGAGCACGTGGGCCAGCACGTACGGCTCCTCGATCACCGCGATCGTCTGGGCGGGCGGCATCTGGCTCGGGTTGTCCACGACCCGCAGCTCGCCGCTCTCGAGCAGCACGCGGAACTCGACGCTCGGGGTGGTGGCGATCAGCTCGATCTGGTACTCGCGTCGCAGCCGCTCCTGCACGATCTCCATGTGGAGGAGCCCGAGGAACCCGCAGCGGAACCCGAAGCCCAGCGCGACCGAGGTCTCCGGCTCGTACACCAGCGCGGCGTCGTTCAGCTGCAGCTTCGCCAGCGCCTCCTTGAGCTCGTCGTACTGCTCGGACTCGATCGGGTAGAGGCCCGAGAACACCATCGGCTTGACCTCGCGGAAGCCGGGCAGCGGCGCCAGGTCCTCGATGTCGGCCGCGCCGAGCGTGTCGCCCACCCGCGCCTCGGCCACCGTCTTGACGCCGGCGACCACGTAGCCCACCTGCCCGGCGTGGAGCGCCTCCTGCGGCTCCAGCCGCAGGCGCAGGCGCCCCACCTCGGAGGCCTCGTAGCGGCGGCCGGTCGAGAGGAAGCGGATCGCGTCGCCGGTCCGCAGCACGCCGTCCACCACCCGCACCAGGGCGACCACGCCGCGGTACTGGTCGAACTTCGAGTCGAAGATGAGCGCCCGCAGCGGCGCGTCCGGGTCGCCCGCGGGCGGCGGGATGTCGGCGATCACCTGCTCGAGCAGGTCCTCGACGCCCAGCCCGCTCTTCGCGCTGATCCGCAGCACCCGCTCGGCGGCGAGGCCGGTGACGTGCTCCATCTCGAGCGCGGTGTCGTCGGGCCGGGCGACCGGCAGGTCCACCTTGTTGATCGCGACCACGATCGCCAGCCCCTGCTCGCGCGCGAGCAGGTAGTTCGAGAGGGTCTGCGCCTCGATCCCCTGGGAGGCGTCCACCACCAGCACCGCGCCCTCGCAGGCGGCCAGGCTGCGCGAGACCTCGTAGGTGAAGTCCACGTGGCCCGGGGTGTCGATCAGGTTGAGCTGGTAGGTGGTCCCGTCGCGCGACCGGTAGTCCATGG
>CAZKQE010000077.1:3659-9735 GCA_964554725.1 uncultured bacterium | reverse complement strand
AGCAGCGTGCGGCCGCCGTGGAGCGTGGTCACCGCGATGTCGCAGCGGTTCGACCCCCGGACCGCACGGGTCTCGGGCCAGGTGCCGGCGGGCAGCACGCGCACGAACGGCTCGCCCTCGTAGCGGGCGAGGTAGGCGGCGCGCGCCTCCTCGGGCGCGACCGGCTTCGCCAGCCGCGCGTTCGCCGTGAGCAGGATGCCGCGCGGCATCGGCACCAGCTGCGGCACGAACCCGACCGGCACCGGCGCGCCGGCGAGCCGCTCGAGGTTGCGCTCCATCTCGGGCACGTGCTGGTGCTCGACCCCCGCCTTGTAGATCGAGGCGCCGCCGTCCAGCTCGACGAACGACGTCTTCAGCGCCGGCGAGCGCCCGGCCCCCGAGACGCCGGAGAGCGCGCTCACCATCACCGGCTCCGCGAGCCAGCCCGCCTCGGCCGCCGGTATCAGCGCCAGGGTCGCGGCGGTCGGATAGCAGCCCGGGTTGGCGATGCGCGCGGCCCCGCCGAGCGCGGCGCGGAACGCCTCGGGCAGCCCGTAGACGTAGGGCGCGCCGCCCGCGGCCGGGGCGCCGCCGGCGCGGAAATCGGACGACAGGTCGATGACCCGCGCCGGGCCGGTCGCGAGCGTCGGGTGCCGGTCGGCGAGCGCCGTCCACGCCCCGTGCGGGAGACAGCACACGAGCGTGTCGAAGGCGCCGTCCGCCAGCAGGTCGGCGAGCGCCTGCGGCTCGACGACGGTCGGCAGCGTCACCGCGCGCGCGTCGATCCCCGGCAGCAGCTCGGCCGCCGGGCGGCCGGCCAGCTCGCGCGCGGCGAGCGCCGCCAGCGAGATCCCGGGGTGCGCCAGGGCCAGCCGGGCGAACTCCTGGCCCGAGTAGCCGCTGGCGCCGAGCACGGCGACCCGCGCGGCGAGGCGCGCGGCGGCGGCGGGCGCCGCGGGCGCGACGACCGGGCGGACGGGGGGCGACGCCACCGGCGCCTTCACTGGGCCACCCCGTTCGTGCGCGCGGCGATCCCCTCGAGGTGACGCTTGAAGCGCAGCGCCGAGGGACGGTCGCTCATGACCACCAGCACGGTGTCGTCGCCGGCGACCGAGCCCACCAGCTGCTCGAACGCCATCAGGTCGATCGCGCGGGCGACGCCGTTCGCGTGGCCGGGCGGCGTGCGTACCACGACCAGGTGCTGCGCCACCCGCACCTCGTTCACGAACGCCCGCAGGTCGAGCATCTGCCGCTCGCGGTCGAGGGTCTCGGTCGCCGGGCCGGGGAGCTGGTAGACGGGCTTGCCGTGCCGGCCGGGCCGCTTGCCGACCCCGAGGCTCCGCAGGTCGCGGGAGAGGGTGGCCTGCGTGACCGGCACGCGGGCGCGCGCGAGGGCCCGGGCGAGGGCTTCCTGGCTCGAGAACTGCCGCTCGCCGAGCAGCTGGGTGAGCATCGCGAGACGCTGGGTTCGGTGCACGGGAGACCTCCGGACGCGGTGAATAACTATGCAAGGGCGTGAATAAAACTACAGTCCGGCCCCGGGCGCAAGGGGATTTCCCGGCCTCCGGCGGGGGGAAGGCGCGGCCGGGTTGACGCCGCCGACCGGGGGGGTAGGCTGGGCCGCGACGGCCCCCGTCCCGAGGATCCCGATGCCCCGTACCGCCGGAATCCATCACGTCACCGCGATCGCCAGCGATCCCCAGCGCAACCTCGACTTCTACGTCGGGACGCTGGGGCTCCGGCTGGTGAAGCGGACGGTCAACTTCGACGACCCCGCCACCTACCACTTCTACTTCGGCGACGAGACCGGCTCCCCGGGCAGCCTGCTCACGTTCTTCCCGTGGCCCGGCGCCCGCCGCGGCCGCGCCGGCGCCGGGCAGGTGGCGGTGACCTCGTTCGCCGCCCCGGCCGCGGCGATCGGGTTCTGGGTCGAGCGGCTGGTCGCCCGCGGCGTCGCCTTCGATGGCCCGACGACGCGCCGCTTCGCGGGTGGCGTCGCCGAGTCCGTGCTGGCGTTCCGCGACCCGGACGGGATGCTGCTCGAGATCGTGGGGCTGGCGGACGCCGGCGCGCGCGGGGGCTGGGGCGGCCCGGTCGGCGTGCCGGCGGCGCACGCCCTGCGCGGCATCGCCGGCGTCACGCTGTGGGTGGCGGAGCACGAGGGAACCGGGGCGGTGCTGACCGGGCCGCTCGGGCTCGTCGCTGCCGGGGAGGAGGAGGCCACGCGCCGCTACCGCGCCGCCGGGGACGCGGCGGGCGGCCGGGTGGACGTGCGCGCGGTGAGCGGATTCCCGCGCGGGGTCGAGGGCGCGGGTACGGTCCACCACGTCGCCTGGCGGGCGGCCGACGAGCGCGCCCAGCTGGCGCTGCGCGAGGCGGTGATCGCGGCCGGCGGCCGGCCGACCCCGGTGATCGACCGGCTCTACTTCCGCTCGGTCTACTTCCGCGAGCCGGGCGGCGTGCTGTTCGAGCTGGCGACCGACGGTCCCGGTTTCGCGGTGGACGAGCCCCGGGAGCGCTTCGGCCTGCGGCTCGCGCTGCCGCCACGGCTCGAGGTCGAGCGCGCGGAGATCGAGGCGCTCCTGCCCGAGATCCGCCTGCCCGCGGACGAGCCGATGGCGGCGCCCGGCTCGCCGGCGACCCCCGCCGCGGCGCCCGCGCCCGCCGCGCCGGGCGGGCCGCCGGCCGCCATCGCGATGGACGACCCGGAGGCGCTCGGTTTCCTCCACCGCTTCGAGCCGCCGTCCGGCAGCGGCCGCGAGCGCGAGGTCACGCTGCTGCTGCTCCACGGCACCGGCGGGAACGAGGACGACCTGCTCCCGCTCGGGCGCGCGCTGCTCCCGGGGGCGGCGCTCCTCGCCCCGCGCGGCCAGGTGCTCGAGGACGGACGACCGCGCTTCTTCCGCCGCTTCGCCGAGGGCGTGCTGGACCTGGAGGACCTCGCGCGCCGCACGCCGCAGCTGGCGGCGTTCGTCGCCGCCGCCGCCGATGCCTACCGGCGCGACCCGGACGGGGTCGTCGCGGTGGGGTTCTCGAACGGCGCCAACATGGCGGCGAGCCTGCTGCTGCGCGGCTCGCGCGCAGTGGCGGCGGCGGTGCTGCTGAGCCCGATGCTGCCGTTCGAGCCCGACGCCCCGCCCGCGCTCGCCGGGGTCGGGGTGTTCATCGGCGCGGGACGGGCCGACCCGCTGGTGCCGGCGCCGCAGGTCGAGCGCCTCGCCGAGGTGCTGCGCGCGGGCGGGGCGGTAGTGACGGTGCGCTGGGACCCGGGCGGCCACACGATCGCCCCCGGCACGGTCGAGGCCGCGCGCGCGTGGCTGGCGGAGTGGCTCTCGCGGCGGCCGTCGCCGGATCGCGGCCCGGACGCGGGCGGGGACTGAGCGCGGCCGCGGGGGCGGCTAGCGGAGCCAGAGCAGCCGCTGCACCCGCACGTTGCCGAAGCCCTCGAGCCGGCAGAAGTAGGCGCCGGCGCCCACCCGCGCCCCGCGCTCGTCGCGCCCGTCCCAGGTGACCGTGTGGGGTCCCGCCGGGCGCGTGCCGTCGGCCAGCGTCCGCACCACGTCGCCGCGCAGCCCGTAGATGCGGAGCCGCACCGGGCCCGGGTCGGGCAGGCTGAAGTCGATCCGCGTCCGGTGGGTCGCCGGATGGGGCACGCCGGGGCGCAGGTCGAATGCCGAGACCAGCACCGGCACGCCCGCCGGGGCCGGCTGCACGGTGACGTCGAAGCAGCACGACCGGCTGCGCACACCCCTGGCGTCGGTCACGGTCAGGCAGACGCGGTTGACCCCGGGCGCGGCGGTGTCGGGGATGGCGATCGCGGGGACGATGGTGACCGGGCCGTCCGCCGCCGCGGCCGCCGCGCCCACCGGGGGCAGCGGCCAGCCGCGCCGGCTCGACAGCGTCCATCCGTAGGTGTTCGGCAGCAGCGGGTTCCGGTTCGTCACCGTCCACGCCGGGTGCAGCGAGCTGCCGGGGTCGGCGGCGAGGTCCCCCTGGCAGACGCTGAGGTCGAACCCCGTGTCCACGCGCGTGGTGTAGAGGTCGGGGTTGCCGCCGCGTCCGTCGGCCCACGCGGGGCGCAGGTAGCGCGCGTCGGCCGCGAGGTGGCCGCGGTCGCCCATGCCGGGGGCGAGGTCGCTGCCGAGCGAGATGCTGGTCCAGTCGTTCTGGACGTCCGAGAACCGCCGGTTGGCCGACCAGGTGGCGCCGCCGTCGCTCGAGCGCGCGAGGTACTGGTGGGAGCGGCCGCCGCAGCGATCGTCGCGCCAGTCGAACCACGTCACGTAGGGCATCCCGTCCGCCGCGACCTGGATCTCCGGCAGGGACTCGCCGTGGCCCGCCGGCGCGTCGTTCACGCGCACCGGCCCCGACCACGCGCTCCCGTCCATGGACCAGGCGGCGAACACGTCGCGCGCGTCGCGGCCGCGCTCGACGCCGACCCCCGCGACGCCGGTCGAGATGCGGTAGCCGCCCGGGGCCCCGCCCGGCACCGAGGCGATGCGCAGGAAGAAGGGCCCGGTCGCGGGCGCGGTCCACATCAGGTAGCCGCCGCCGCCCGCCGGGGCGTCGAGGTCGCCGGCGAACGCGAGGCGGGTCACGGTGTCCTGTCCGCAGAACACGCGTAGCGTGTAGAGCGGGTTCGGGATCGAGTCGCACTCGAACAGATACGTGGTCCCCTGCGCCGCGGTGAACGAGAACCAGTCCGTGTCGGCGCCGCCGGCGAGGGCGCCGCGCAGCCGCTCGCCCGGGATGAACGGGTTGGCGGCCGCCGCGACGTCGTTCCCCTCGGCCTCGAGCCGCGTGCCGAGCGTGTTGAGCGCGTCGTCGTAGCGGTCCAGGCCCTCGGTCCACGCGAGGTGGACGCGCCCCCGCTCGGCTCCGGCGGTCCGGTCCACGGCGATCGAGGGAAGGTCGCTGCCGCGCTCCCGGTTCGACCCGGGCGCGCCGGTGCCGAAGTTGGCGTGGTAGGCGGCGGCGGTCGCCGCCGTCCCCCACGTGACCCCGCGGTCGAGCGAGCGACGCACCCGGAGGTGGTCCTCGGGGCCGGTGCCGATCGCGCTCCACACCGCGTACAGCTCGCCGTCGGGACCCACCGCCATCCGCGAGCCCTGGACGCGGCCCTCGTCGGCGACGGCCGAGATCCGCGCCGGCGGCGACCAGGTGACGCCGCCGTCGGTCGAGCGCTGGTGGTCGATGCGGGCGCCGGCGGGGCCGCCGAAGGTGGTACAGGTGAGATGGAGGTGACCCGAGGTCGAGTCGGCGACCAGCCACGGCTGGTCGAACACGGTGGTCGCGCTCCGCGCCGAGCGCACCAGCACCGGCGCGCCCCACACCGGCGTCGTGCCCGTGAAGGTCACGGGGACGACCGCGACGCCGTTCGTGGTCGCGTTCGCGTCCACCAGCCCGCAGAGATAGAAGGTGCCGGTCCGCTCGTTCACGGTCACCACCGGGTCGCTCCACCACGTCCAACCGGGCGGGCCCGGCGGCGCGCCGCCGTCGGTGAAGCTGCGGCCGCCGTCGCGGGACCAGGCCCACCCCAGGTGCTGGGGACCGAGACCGTCGTTCCATGCGACCAGCACCCGGTCGCCGAGCGCCGCGATCGAGCCCCCGGACTGGGCGGTGTTGGACCGGTCGCCGGCGGGCTGGCTGACGCGGACGTTGGGCGGCACGGTCGCGACCGTGTGGGCGGAGTAGCGCTGTGCGGCGACGTCGATCGCGTAGGAGGGCCGCGCGCCGTCCTCGTTGACCGGGAGCGGGCGCTGCCCCGCGCCCGCGGCGCCGCCGCGGCGTCGCGCGTCGCGCGCCGTCGCCATGCGTTGCCGCGCGCCCTGCGACATGAGCTCGACCGCGCGCGCCTTGCTCTCGCGCAGGCGGGCGAGGTACTGGGCCCGCGTCTGCCCCGGTCCGGGGCCGGCCGCCGCGGCGGGCAGGCTGCACGCCGCCATCACCGCCCCGGCAAGGAGCAGGGGGAGGGCGGGGTGGCGCGCGTGTGCGGGGCGCTGATTCCGTCCGACCAAGTGGCACTCCCGGGTGCGGGCGCGGCAAGGGGTGCGGCCCGCGAGGACCCGGTTCCATGGTCACGCAATCGCGGGGCCAG
>CAZKQE010000077.1:0-3559 GCA_964554725.1 uncultured bacterium | reverse complement strand
CCCGTCTAGGGAGCGCCCAGCAGGTCGAGCGCGCGCGAGTAGGCCACGCTCCAGCGCGGGCCGCCGCGGTGGTTCCCGACCGGCCACGCGAGGTGGAGCCGCAGGTAGGCGTCCTCGTCCGGCATCCCCGGCCGGTAGAGGAGCGCGACTCCGGCTTCGCTGTGCCACGCGTCGCGGTCCGGCCAGCCGTCGCGCGGCGAGCCCGGCCCGCCGAACGGGTCGGCGCCCCACACGGCGCCGGCGGCCGCGAACACGCCGCCCTGGATCGGGAACATCGCCGGGTGCGGGACGCGCGCCAGCGCCAGCAGGTCGTCGACGCCGATCAGGTCGAGCCGGGCGACGGCGATGCCGGTGCCGGCGAGCGCCTCGCGCGGCATGCTCCGCAGCGTGCGCGGCCCGCCGAGGAAGAACGACGCCTGCGGCACCGGGTCCCCGAGCAGCCGCCCGTACATCCACTGGGGCACGACCGAGACGCGGCCGCCGGCCGACAGGTCGCCGCCCAGCGCCACGCGCGCGCGCCGGTAGTCGAAGTCGCTGCCGAGCGCGCCGCCGGACACCTGCTTCGCCACCGCGAGGCGGAACGGCGTGCCGGGCAGGCGCGCGCGACCCGAGAACGCGAGCTCCCGTGCGCGACCGGGCAGGGCCGCCAGGTTGTCCTCCACCGCGAGCGCGCGACGGGACAGGTTCCAGCGCGTCGTGACCGCGAGCGGCGACTCGAGCCGGTCGCGGTATTCGAGCGAGGCACGCCATCCGGACCCGGCGGCGCCGGCGCCGAGCGACCAGCCGTCGCGGCGCAGATAGTGCTGGCGGTCGCTGCCGCGGAGCAGCGCGCGCAGGGTGGCGACCCGCGCCTCGTCGCGCTCGCGGTTCATCCCCTCCGTGCGCCGTCCGCCGGCCAGCCACAGCCGCCACGAGGCGCCGCGGCGCCGGAACGACGCGGAGGCCTCACCGCCGCCGAGCCAGGCGTCGGAACCCGCCGCGTAGCCGAGGTCCCCCTCGAGCCGCCAGCGCTGGAGCCGGTTCTCGAGCGCGGCGCGGCCGCCCCAGCGGCTGCCGTCCACGCGGTCGAACGAATAGAGGGGGCGGAGCGCGATCCGGGCGCGGTCGCGCGGGTCGCGCCACGGTCCCGCGAGCCGCGCCGCCAGCGCGCTGTCGAGCCCGGCCGTGTCCACCGGGACGGCGACCACCCCGAAGTAGCGGTCGGTCGAGTCGGCGAGCGTGTCGAGGAAGCGATGGAGCGACGTGTCGGCCGGCGCACCCTGCGCCCACGTCGTGGCCGGGACGAGCAGGCAGCCGGCGGCGAGCAGCGCCGCCGCGGGGCGCAGCGCGCGGCGCCTCACCGGCCCTCCTTCGCGAACACCGCGTCGTCGATCCCCTCGTTGATCGCGTAGTCGTCGTAGCGGATCGCCATGTCGAACGAGCGCCCGAAGCGAGGCACCGGCAGCGTGAGGCGCACCCGCACGAGCAGCCGGCGCAGCACCCAGTGGCCGTTCACCTCCTGCCGCTCGATCACCGCGCGGTCCACGCCCTTCAGGACCAGCGGCACCGGCGAGTTCGCGAACTCGAGCTCCTGGCGCACGATGACGAAGTCGCGCGTGTCCACCCACACCAGCCCCCCGGGCGCGGCGGCCCCCAGCAGCGAGCGGGGCTCGAACGCGATGCGATAGACGAGGTGGTCGCCGAGCAGGTCGCGTCCGACGATGCGATACCGGAAGTCCTTCCGCGCCTCGGGGCGGAAGGCGAAGTTGACGACCTCCTCCTCCGTGCTGGCCGAGAACGAGACCTCCGCGTCGGCCCGCTTCGGCGGCTTGAGCTGCCACAGCCGCAGCGGCACGGTGCGCACCCGGCCCGGCTTCTTGCGGTAGACGCGGCTCACCCGCTCCTCGAGCAGCTGCGGCTCCTTCCCGTCGTCGTCCGGGTCGCGGACGACGCGCACGGTGGCGGTGAATGCGACGTCGCGCAGCAGCGAGTCGCGGCGGGCCTCGCCGCGGGCGACCCGGTCGAGGATCTCGTCCAGGGTGACGCGCGGCGCGCTCACCAGCACCTCGGGCACCTCGGTGCGCATCGTGTCCTCGACGGCGAGCGTCGGGCCGCGACGCGGCGCCGGAGCGTCGGCCGCGACGACCGGCGGTCCGCACAGCAGGGGAACGAACGCGGCGGCCGCCAGGGCCGCGCGGAAGGGAAGCGTCGGCACGTGCGGCGGGCGGGGACGCGTCGGGGCGGGCGGGGCCATGGGGTTTCCGGGGCGCGGGACGCTATCAGGGGTGCGGCGGCCCCGCAACACACCGCCACACCCGCGCCGCGGCCCCGCGACAGCGACGGCGGCCACGACGTCGTTTCGGCGCTTCCGGCGCCGGACTTCTGCAAGAACGCGACCGGCACGGGGCGTGCAGTGGAACCACGGGTGAGACGTCCCGGGGAAGGCGCGGGCGCGGAGCGACCGCCCGCGCGTCCGCCCGCGAACACGATGAAGGAGGCACCCCATGATGCGCCGACCCGTCCGCGCCGCCCTCGCGGCGCTGTCCATCCCACTGCTGCTCGCCGCACCGCCCGCGTTCGCCGACTCCGACGCCGCGTCCACCCTTCCCGCGGTCCGGCCGGTGTCCGATGCGGACGAGGCCGGGTTCGCGTCGCCGTCGCGGGCGTCCGCGGTCGCCGCGGTCGCCGTCGGCTTCGCGCCGGCGCCGTCCGACGCGCCTTCGCTCGCGACGGCGCGCGACGACGGTCCGACGCTGCTCGCGAGCGCCTACCATCCGCGGACGCACTACGAGGCGACCCGCTACCGCCCGCGCCGCGAGCGCGGGCACCGCGGCGGCTGGCGCGCGCGCGGCGTGAGCCAGATCCACGCCGGCTTCCTCGATCCCGACGGCGATCCGGAGTCGGGGTTCCTCGCCGGGTTCCGCGGCGGGCAGAAGATCGACGACGTGCTCGAGATCGGCCTCGGCGTGGACTGGCGCACGCGCTCCGGTCGTTCGTTCGCGACCGCCCAGGAGACGATCGGTCCCGGCGGCGAGATCATCGTCGTGCGGCGCGACGTCTCGAGCTACTCCTCGAACCTGTTCCCGCTGCTCGCCTACGTCCAGCTCTCGGGTCCCTCGCACCTGACGCTGGTGCCCTACGCCGGCGCCGCCGCCAGCTGGCAGGTGCTGTTCCTGCACGCGGACGACTTCACCACCGGCCAGTCGTTCGAGGCCACGTTCGACGGCTTCGGCTGGCAGCTGTGGGGCGGGGCGGCGTTCCCGCTCTCGGGGCGCTCGCGTCTGATCGGCGAGATCTTCATGAACCGCGCCGACCTCCACCGCGACGCCTACGACCCGTTCCTGGGGCAGGACGTGCGCGAGACCGTGAGCGTGGACGGCGTCGGGGCCCGATTCGGGTTCAACTGGGGGTTCTGAGGCGACGAACGCGGCCGGCGACCGCCCCCGCGGCCGCCGCCCTGCGGTATACTCGCGGGCCATGTCCACGGCCCCTCCACGGTCCCTCGCGCCCTCCGGTCCGCCTCCGCCTTCAGGCCCTTCCCGGCGCGATCGGTATGCGCGCGGAACCGCGGACCCCAGGT
>CAZKQE010000076.1:0-9761 GCA_964554725.1 uncultured bacterium | reverse complement strand
GGAGGGACCGGCCACGCGCCTCCGCCATGCCGTCGCCGGCACCCCGCGCCACCGCCTCCACGCGGCGGCCGCGGCACTCCTCATCCTCGAGGCGGCCGAGGCGGAGCCCGGCGCGGACCGCGCGGCCCTGCGCCGGGAGCACCGCCGCGTCGCGCGCTCGCTCGGCCACCCGCCGGGCCCGGACCCGGGGGCGGCGCTGGTGATGGCGTGGGACCGCGGCTACCTCGACGGCCAGCGGACGGGGGACTGGGCGTGATGCCGCCCATGGTCGTGCTGCTGGTGGACGCGCTCGGCTGGGAGCTGGCGCGGCGCGCCCCCGACCTCGCCCCGTCCCTGCCGCACCGGCGACGGCTCGACACCATCCTGGGGTTCAGCTCGGGCGCCCTGCCCACGATCTTCACCGGCCGCCCGCCGGCCGAGCACGGCCGCTGGCTCATGTACCGGCGCGCCGCCTCCGGCACGCCGTTCGCCGGCTTCGACTGGCTGCGTCTGGCCCCCGCGCGCGTGCGGCGCAGCTGGCGCGTGGGCCGCGCGCTCCACGCGCTCGTGCGCCGACGCGGCGTGCGCGGCTACTTCGACCTCTACGACGTGCCGCGCCCGCTGCTGGCCGAGTTCGACCTCGCCGAGCGCGACGACATCTTCGCGCCGGGCGGGCTGCCGGTGGACTCGCTGTGGGACGCCCTCGCGCGGCGCGGCGCACGCTGGGCCTCGTGGGACTGGCGCACGCCCGAGGCCGCGAACCTGGCGGCGCTCGAGCGCCGCCTCGCCGCCGGGGGCGACGACCTGCTGTTCTGCTACACGGCCGAGCTGGACGCGGCCCTCCACCGCGAGGGCTCGGCGGGAGCCGACGTGCGCGCGCGGCTGGCGCGGCTGCGGGCGCAGATCGAGCGGCTGGCGGGCGCCGGCGGACGCGCGGGGCCGGCGCCGTGGCTCTACCTGCTCTCGGACCACGGGATGGTGGACGTCACCGGCACGGTCGACGTCATGGGCCGGCTCGCGGCGCTCCCGGTCGCGTGGCCGCGCGACTACCTGGCGTTCTTCGACTCGACCATGGCCCGATTCTGGTGGCGGACGCCGTCGGCCCGCGAGCGCGTGCGCGCGGCCCTGGCGGAGGAGCCGGCCGGGCGCTGGCTCGACGACGACGAGCTCGCGGGCGAGGGATGCCGGTTCCCGGCCCGCGAGTACGGGGAGGACGTGTTCCTGCTCGCGCCGGGACGCCTGATGGTGCCGTCGTTCATGGGCTCGCGGCCGGTGCGGGCGATGCACGGCTACGATCCGCACCACCCCGACATGGCGGCGCTGCTGTGGTCGAACCGGCCGATCCCGCCCGGCGTGCGCCACCTCGCCGACGTGCGCGCGTTCCTCGAGAGCGAGCTGGACGCCCGCCGCGCGGACGCCGGCGCGGTCGCCGCCCGCGGACGGACGGGAGGGGCGGCATGAAGCCGGGGGAGATCGCGCAGTCGGTGACCCGCGGCGCCTTCTACCTGGCGGTGGAGAAGGCGGTGGCGCTGGTCTCGGGCGTGCTCTACTTCGCGCTCCTGCTGCGCTGGATGGGGCCGACGAAGTACGGGATCATCACGCTGGCGCTCTCGTTCGTCGGGCTCGCCTCGATGGCCACCGGCAACTTCGAGGTCTACCTCGAGCGCTATGCCGCCGAGCACGAGGCCCACGGCCGGCTGCGGACGCTGCGCCGCGCGCACCGCATGGCGCTCGGCCTCAAGCTGGGGCTGGGGGTGCTGGCCGGACTCGCCCTGGTCGGGCTCGCGCCGCAGCTCGCCGGCCAGTTCGGCACCACGGAGCTGGCGACGCTGGTGCCGGTGCTGGCGCTGGTCGTCGCCTGCGACGGGCTCTCGACCACCGGGCGCGCCGTGCTCTACGGCATCCAGCGCTTCCGGCTGCTGTGCGGGATCTCGGTCGGGTTCCACGTCGCCAAGACCGCGATGGTCGGCCTCCTGTGGTGGGCCCAGCGCGGCCTCGGCGAGCTGGCGACGGGGCTGGCGGCGCTCACCGCCCTGCAGGGGCTGGTCCTCACGGTGCTGCCGTGGTGGATGCTCCGCCACGGCCGCGACCCGGACCCGGCCCCGGACCCGGCCACGGCCCCGACCGGGCGCGACCCGGCCGGGGGCGGCCTGCTGCGGGTGATGCTCGCCTACTCCACCCCGCTGCTCGGCGCGCGGGTCGCGTTCCTCTCCGGGCAGAACCTGAGCAAGGTCGTGCTCGGGAAGCTGTTCGGCCTCGCCGAGCTGGGCTACTTCTCGTTCGCCTTCCAGACCATCGAACGGTTCGTCGAGATGGCCCACACCCTGCCGTCGGCGCTGCTGCCCTCGCTCACCCGGCTGGTGACGACCCGCGAGCGCGAGCGGCTGCGCTGGGTGTTCGACCAGGCGTTCCGCCTCCTCCAGGCGGCCGCCTGCGGGCTCTCGATCGTGGTGTTCGTGTTCGCCCCCGAGATCACCCGCTGGGTGGGGAGCCCGCTGTTCGAGCCGGCGGTGCCGCTGCTGCGGATCCTGGCGCTGGTGCCGCTGGTGCGCACCGCCCAGCAGCCGTTCACGATGCTGTTCCAGGCGCTGCGCCTGCCCGGCACGGTGCTGGTGCTGGCGCTGGTCAAGTTCGCCGGGGAGTTCGGCGGCTACTTCGCCCTGATCCCGGCGATGGGGCTGGCCGGCGCCGCCTGGGCGAACCTGGTCGGCGCCGTCCTCGCCTTCACCGGCGCCCACCTCGCCCTGCGCCGGACGCTGCCCGAGGGCGGCGGCGAGCGCGCCCGGGCGAGCCTGCTCGCGCTCGCCCTGCTGGTCCCGGTCGCGGCGGCCGGGCTGGCGATCGACGCCGCGTTCGACGGCCCCGGAGCCACGCTCGCCAAGCTGCCGCTCGCGCCGCTCGCGCTGGTCGCGGCGTTCGCGGTCGGGCTCGTCACCCGCTACGACCTGGAAAAGGTATCTTCGCTGCCGTTGCGCGCCGCCTGGCTGCGGCGCGTGCGCGACACCGGGGTCGCGGCCGCCGACCGGCTGGCCCGGGTGGTCGCCCTGCGGAGGGTCCCATGAGCGTCGCCCGGGTGCTGATCATCGTCCCGGCCCACAACGAGGAGGAGAGCCTGCCGGTCACGCTCGACGAGCTGCGGCGCAAGGCGCCCGCTTTCGACGTGCTGGTGGTGGACGACGGCTCGCGCGACGGCACCGCGCGGGTGGCCCGCGAGCGCGGGGCGCCGGTGGTCACCCATCCGGTCAATCTCGGCGTCGGCGGGGCGCTGCAGACCGGGTTCCGGTGGGCGCTGCGCGAGGGATACGAGGTGGGGGTCCAGCTGGACGCCGACGGCCAGCACGACCCGGCCTTTCTGGACGCGCTGCTCGAGCCGGTGCTGCGCGGCGCGTGCGACGTCAGCATCGGCTCGCGCTACGTCGCGCGCTCGGGCTACCGCGCCCCGCTGGCCCGGCGGCTCGGCATGCTCCTGTTCTCGAGCCTGGTGCGGCTCGCGGTCGGGCAGCGCATCACCGACACGACCTCGGGGTTCCGCGCCTACGCGCGGCCGGTGATGGAGATCTGCCAGCACGACTTCCCCAAGGACTTCCCGGACGCGCCGCTGCTCATCGACCTCGCCCGCCGCGGGTTCCGGCTCGCCGAGGTGCCGGTCGAGATGCGGGCCCGCGAGGCCGGTCGCTCGTTCTACACGCTGGGCAAGTCGCTCTACTACCCGTACAAGAACATGCTCGCGTCGCTGATGGTGCTGCTGAAGCGGTCCTAGACGGACGAAGGAGGCGCTCGTGGAGTTCCTGTCCCGCACCCAGATCATCTCGGCCCTGGCGGCCGTCGGCCTGGCGCTCGTCGTGCTCGACCTGGTCCGCCGCCGGCGGCTGTCGGAGGAGTACTCGCTCCTGTGGGTGGTCGCGAGCGTGGTGGTGGCGATCCTCGGGTTCTCGACCCCGCTGCTGCGGGCGATCACGCGCGCGCTCGGCATCCTCTACGAGGGCTCGACCGTGTTCCTGTTCGGGCTCGGCTTCGCGACCGCCACCCTGCTCTACCTGTCGGTCAAGCTGTCGCGGCTGGGGCAGGAGAACCACGCGCTCACCCGCGAGCTGGCGCTGCTCCGCCACGACCTGGACCGGCTGCGCGCCGGACGACCCGACGCCCCGGCGCCGGGGAGCGGGGGCGGCGCCGCGTGAGGTCCCGACTCCAGCTCGCGGCCGGGATCCTCATCTCCGCGGTCGCCGTGTGGTTCTCGATGCGCGACGTGGATCCCGGGGCGGTCTGGGCGGCGCTGCGCGGCGCCAACTACCTCGGCTTCCTCGCCGCGGTGGCGACCACCCTGCTCGGGTTCTGGCTGCGCGCGCTCCGCTGGCGCTCGCTGATCGCGGCGCCGCGCCCGCTCGGGCTCCACGGGCTGTTCTCCGCCACGATGATCGGCTTCATGGCGAACAACGTGCTGCCGCTGCGGCTCGGGGAGTTCGTGCGTCCGTGGGCGCTGGCGCGGCGGGAGCGGATCTCGCGCAGCACCCTGTTCGCGACCGTGATCGTCGAGCGCGCGGTGGACATGATCACGCTGCTCGCCATCCTCGGCATCGCGCTGCTCGTGCATCCCATCTCCTCCGCGACCGAGGCCGGCCGCATGGTGCAGGCGGGGGCCGGGGTGCTGGTCACCGCGTGCGCGCTGCTCACCCTGTTCGTGGTCGCGCTCGAGCGCCAGCCGCGGCTCGCCCAGGCGGCGGTCGGCGCGCTCACCGGCCCGCTGCCCGAGCGGCTGCGGGTGCGGGTCGCCGGCATGCTCACCCACTTCATCGAGGGGCTGGGGCTGTTCCGCGACCTGCGCCGGCTGTCGTGGGTGTTCCTGCTCTCGTTCGTGATGTTCGGCGTCGTGGTGCTGGGCCTGCAGGCCAGCATGTGGGCGCTCGGCATCCACCTGCCCTGGTACGCCGGGCTCATCATGCTGGTGATCACCGCGATCGGCATCATGGTGCCGGCGGCGCCGGGCTACATCGGCACGATGAACGTGGCGTGCATCGCCGGGCTGGCGCTGCTGCGGGTCGGCAAGGAGCTGGCGGTCCCGTTCTCGTGGTTCTACTGGGCCAGCCAGTGGGCGCCGGTGACGCTGGTCGGACTCTTCTACCTGCAGCGGGAGGGGCTCTCCCTGCGCTCGCTCGGCCGGGCCCAGGACGAGACCGCGTGACCCGCTCCGGCTCAGCGACGGTAGTGGGCGACCACCTTGCGCACCGCGGCGCAGACGTCCTCGAGGTCGGCGTCGCTCATGCGCGGATAGAGCGGGAGGGTCACGGCGCGCCGGTAGGCGTCCTCGGCCACCGGGAAGCGGCCGGCCGCACCCTCCATCGTGCCGCGGTAGTGGGGGTGGAGGTGGACCGGGATGAAGTTGACCGTGGTGCCGATGTTCTCGGCCCGCAGCTCCTCGATGAAGCGGGCGCGGTCGCAGGTGAGCCGCTCGAGCTCGAGGCCGATCGGGTAGAGGTGCCACGCGTGGGTGGCGCCCTCGCGGACGCGCGGCAGCCGCAGCTCGGGCAGGTCGCCGAGGCGCGCGGCGTAGCCCTCGGCCAGCTCCGCCCGCCGTCGCTGGAACCCGGGGAACCGCTCGAGCTGCCCGAGGCCCACCGCCGCCAGGATGTCGCTCAGGTTGTACTTGAAGCCCGGCGCGGTGACCTCGTAGAACCAGGACCCGGTGGCGGCGTATCGCTTCCAGGCGTCGCGGTCCATCCCGTGGAGCGAGAGCACGGCGATGCGGTCCGCCAGCGCGGGGTCGTCGGTGACGACCGCACCGCCCTCGCCGGTGGTGAGGTTCTTGATCGCGTAGAAGGAGAACGCGGTGACGTCCGCGAGCGAGCCGACCGGGCGGCCCCGCCAGGCGGCCCCGAGCGCGTGGGCGGCGTCCGCCACCAGCGGCAGGCCGCGCCCGCGCGCGAGCGCGCGCAGCGCGTCGTAGTCGCACGGCTGCCCGGCGTAGTCCACGGTGAGGATGGCCCGCGTCCGCGGCGTGAGGGCCGCGGCGACCCGGCGCGGGTCGAGGCACAGGGTGTCCGGCTCCACGTCGGCCAGCACCGGTCGCGCCCCGACGTGGGTGATCACGTTCACCGAGGCGACGAAGGTGTAGGGCGAGGTGACGACCTCGTCGCCGGGACCGATGCCGAGCCCGGCGAGCGCCAGGTGGAGCGCGGCGGTGCACGAGTTCACCGCGAGGCCGTGCCGCGCGCCGGCGAGCGCGGCGATCCGCCGGCCCAGCTCGTCGGCCTTCGGCCCGGTGGTGATCCATCCCGACTCGAGCGCCTCGAGCACCAGCGCCTTCTCGCGCTCGCCGATCCAGGGCAGCGCCACCGGCAGCCAGCGGTCGCGCACCGGGACGCCGCCGCGCGAGGCGAGGGCCGGCGGACCGGCGGCGGGCGTCACGGGCGCGGGGCGCGGACGGCGGCGGGGGCGGAGGGCATGCGAGCGGCGATTCTAAGTCACCGCGCGCCGCCCGGCCAACCCCGCCCGGGGGAGCGCTGACCGCGATGCATCCGCGCACCTTCGTCCGCGACACCCTCGGCACCGCGGTCGGCCAGTACGTGGCGCGCGCCGCGCTGCTGGCGCGCGGCGTGGTCGCCGCGGCGGCGATGGGGCCGCAGGGCTTCGGCGCCTGGAACGCGCTCCACCTGCTGTTCGACTACGGCGCCTACGCCTCCGGCGGCGCGCTGCAGGGGCTCGACCTCGAGCTGCCCGCCGCCGCCGCGCGCGGGGACCGGGCCCGCGCGCGGAGCGCGATGGCCGGCGCCTGGGCGGTGGGACTGCTGGGGACCGGGCTGTTCGTGGCCGGGACGCTGGTCTACCTCGCCACCGGCACCCGGGCGATCGCCTGGAGCTGGGGATGGGGGGCGCCGCTGCTCATGCTGCTGGCGGTGGTGCTCCAGCTGGCGATCCACTACCACGCCTCGTCGCTGCGGGCGCACGGCGAGTTCCAGCGCGTCAGCGCGGCGCTGGCCGCCCAGGCGGTGCTCGGGGGCGGTCTCGGGATCGCGCTGGTCGCGGCCCACGGTGTGTGGGGGCTGCTCGGGGGCTGGGTCGCCGGCTCGCTGGCGGCGCTGGCGTGGCTGCGGGCCGGCGGCCTGCGGCCCCCGCTCGGCCCCGCCGGGCTGGGCGAGGGCCTCTCGCTGCTGCGCCTCGGGCTGCCGGTCACCGCGTTCTTCGTCGCCTCGCTGGTGCTGCGCTCGGTGGACCGCATCGCGTTCGTGCGCTACGCCGGCACCGAGGGCCTCGGCCTCTACAGCCTCGGCCTGATGGCGGCCGGGCTCATCCTCTACCTGCCGGAGGCGGCGGCGGCGGTGCTCTACCCGCGCATGTCGGCGGCGGCGCGCGGCGCGCGGGACCCCGCACGCACCCGCGCCGAGGTGCTGCGGACCCAGCGGGCGGTGACCGTGGCGCTGCCGCCGCTGGTGGCGGTGGGGATGGTCTGGGCGGGCCCGGTGGTCGCCCGCGTGCTGCCCGCCTTCCGCGAGGGGGTCCCCTCGCTCCACCTGCTGGCGATCGGCGCGCTGCTGCTGGCGGCCGGCACGCTGCCCGGCTACACGGTCCTCGCCGGCGGGGGACGCGGTCGGCTGCTGGCGGTGACCTGTGCCCTCGCGGCGGCCGCGGCGGCGCTGGTGTTCTGGGTCGCGGCCCGCGACCACCGACCGGCCTCGATCGCGCTGGCCGCCACCGCCGGCTATGCCGGCTTCGCCCTCGCCCTGCTGCTGCTCGCGGCCCCCGGGCTGTGCGCGGGCCCGGGCGGGCGCCTGCGGCTGGTGGCCGGCAGCCTGCTCCCGGCCCTGTGGGCCGGCGGGCTCGCGCTCGGCGCCTGCGCGATCGGGCGCCCGGAGTCGGCCGGGGCGGCGGCGCTGCGCTCGGCGGCGGTCGGGGTCGGCTACCTGCCGGCGCTGTGGTGGTTCGGACGGGGCGTGGGCCTGCGCGGCCTCGCCCGCGAGTGGCTGACCGGGCGCGTCTCGCCCGCCTGAGGACCCGCACCCCCGTGCCCCGGACCCGATTCCTGCGCGACCTCGTCGCCTTCGCGGCCAGCCAGTACATGGCGCGCGTCCTGCTCACCGTGCGCGGCCTCATCGCCGCCCGGCTGCTGGGCCCGGCCGGCTACGGCAGCTGGAACGCGATCATGCTGATCCTCGACTACGGCACGCACGCGCCGCTCGGGACCTACCAGGGGCTCGACCAGGCGGTGCCGGCGCGGATCGTGGACGGGGACGCCGCGCGGCTCGACCGCCTGAAGCGGGCCGGCCTGTTCAACGTCGTCCTGCTCACCGGGACGTTCGCCGCGCTGTGCATGCTCTACTTCGCCCGCACGCACGGGCAGATGCGCGAGGCCTGGGGGCTCGGCGGCGTGGCGGTGGCGCTGGCGTGCGTGGGGCTCACGACCTTCTCCTACTACCACCTGACCCTGCTGCGCTCGCACGGCAACTTCACCGCCGTGAGCACCTGGTTCGTCCTGCAGAGCCTGATCGGCGTGGCGCTCGGGCTGGCGATCATCCCGTGGCTCGGCGCCTGGGGCCTGCTGTGGGGATGGCTGGTCGGCACGCTGCTGGCGACGGCCACCGCCGCCTGGAACGGACGCGCCGTGGTGCCCTGGGTGCCGGTCCCCTCGCGCGACTCGCTGCGGATCGTCGCGGTCGGGTTCCCGATGTTCGTCCACGCGGCCTCGAGCTTCGTGCTGCGCAGCATCGACCGGGTCATCATCTTCAAGTTCCTGGGCGCGGAGTCGCTCGGGCTGTACGGCCTGGCGGTCATGGCGCTCGGGTTCCTGCTCACGCTGCCCGACGCGATCGCCTACGTCCTCTACCCCAAGCTGCTGCGGCGCTACCGCGAGAGCGGGGACGCGGCGGGGGCGATCCGCGACCAGGTGCACCGCGCGGTCCGGGCCCTCTCGCTGCTGGTCCCGGCCCTGTGCGCGATCGCCTACCTGTCCGCCGACGACGCGGTCGAGTGGCTGCTGCCGCGGTTCCAGAGCGGCGTCCCGGCGCTGCGCATGCTGTGCTTCAGCGCCGCCGGCCTCTCGCTCGCCAACCTCGCCTCGATCGTGGTGATGACGCTGGGCCGCCAGCGGGCGCTGGTGCCGGTGGCGGTGGCGACCATCGCGCTCGGCGTGACCCTCGATCTGGTCGCGATCCGCACCGGGCACGGCATCCGCGGCGTCGCGTGGGCGACCTTCGTCACCTTCGCCCTCCACAGCGCCGCACTGCTGGCGCTGGCGGAGACCGCGATGGGGGGGCGCGGCCGCGCCCGTGCCGCGTTCCTGGCCCGCGCCTTCCTGCCGATCCTGATCGCGATGCCGCTGGCCTGGGTGTTCGAGCGGTTCTTCCCCGGCTACGGCCCGCCGGGGCCGATGCGCGCCCTGCGCCTGCTCGCCTCGGTGGCGGGCTGGCTCGCGCTCTACGGCCTCGCCACCCAGTGGCTCGCCCGCGGGATCGGCCTGCGCGCCCTGCTGCGCGACATCCCGTGGCCGTGGACCGCGTTCGGTCGCGGCGGGGAGGGGCCGCGTGTCTGAGCGGTCCGGCGCCCGCTTCGCGGCCGCGGGCGCGGGTGTGGTCGCGGCCGCCGCCGCGGTGCCCGTGCCGTGGCCGCCGGCGCTCGCCGCAGTGCTGCTGGCGCTCGCGCTCTCGTGGGCGCCCGGGGCGCTGCTCGCGCCGCGCCTGATGCGGGAGGGAGGGGCGGTCGCGCGCGCCCTGTTCGCGCTCGCCACCGCCCCGTTCCTCGCGGGCGCGGCGGTGGCGGTGCTGCTGGCGGCGGGTGTCGCGCCGGCGCCGGCG
>CAZKQE010000075.1:4228-9814 GCA_964554725.1 uncultured bacterium | reverse complement strand
CGATTCGCCGCAGGCCGAGGCCGAGGAGCTGCTGGGACGGCTGCTCGGGCTCGGCCGGGCGGAGCTCCACCTGCAGCGCGCGCGCGAGCTGAGCGACGAAGAATGGCGGCAGCTCGACCGCTGGCTCGCGCGGCGGGCGCGGGGCGAGCCGGTCCAGTACATCACCGGCCGCGCGGCGTTCCGCGGGCTCGACCTGGCGGTGGATCCGGCGGTGCTGATCCCGCGCCCCGAGACCGAGGGGCTGGTCGAGGCGGTGCTCGGCGTGCTGCGCGAGGAGCGTGCCCGCTGGCGGGCGCCGCGGGTGCTCGATCTCGGCACCGGCTCGGGCGCGATCGCGCTGGCGATCGCCGCCGAATGGCCGGCGGCGGTGGTCACGGCGACCGACGCCAGCGAGGCGGCGCTCGCCGTGGCGCGGGCGAACGCCGAGGCGAGCGGCGTCGCGGGGCGCGTGCGCTTCCTCGCCGGCGGCTGGTTCGCGCCCCTGTCCGCCGACGAGCGCTTCGAGGTCGTGGTCTCGAACCCGCCCTACATCGCCACCGGCGAGCGCGACCTGCTCGGCGCGGAGGTGCGCGAGTTCGAGCCCCCGGGCGCCCTCTTCTCCGGCGAGAGCGGCCTCGAGGCGCTGCGCGAGATCATCGAGCAGGCGCCGCGCCATCTCGTGGGGGGCGGGCTGCTGGCGCTCGAGCTGGCCGAGATGCGCGCCCGCGAGGTGGCGGCCTGGTTCGAGGGGGCGCACGACTGGCAGGACGTCACGCTGCTCGACGACCTCGCCGGCCGCCCGCGCGTGCTGCTCGCCCACCGCCAGCGCGGCCCCGCGATCGCCCCGGCCCAGTGGGCGGAGGAGGGGTAGGGGCACCGTCCCGTCCGGCGGGAGGTGTGAATTCGACAATTGTTCGCCCTCCGGAACGCGTCTACCATCGGGACACGTCCGTCGGTCGGAGGCCCCGTGCGATTCGCCCTGCTCGCGATGTGCGCCCTGTCACTCCTCCTTCGCACCCCGGCCCACGCGGGAGGGATCAACCTCTCGTGGAGCGATTGCGGCCTCGCGGGGACGATGAATCGGTCGTTCGCGTGCAATACGAATGTCGGCGCGCACCAGATGGTCGCCTCCTTCGATCCGTCGCAGAGCCTCTCCGGCGTGGTCAACGCGGTCGGGATCATCGACCTGTGCACGGGTGGCGTGCCGCTTCCGCCCTGGTGGACCTTCATGAATCCCGGGAGCTGCCGTCCGACCGCCCTCTCGGCATCCGCCGCCTACATCGGTGGATCCTTTCAGTGCGCAGATCACTGGAGTGGCCAGGGATTCGCTACGATCGGGGCCTACCAGGTGGGATACGATGGTTGGGATAGCGCCCGGATCCTCGTCCATGTATGGATGACTCAGTACACACCCGGCCCGGTCGAGCCCGGCACCGAGTACCACGCGTTCACCGTGAACATCCTCAACACCGCGACGGTGGGCGAGAGCGCGTGTGGTGGCTGCAGCGTGGGCGCCTGCATCGTCCTCAACGAGATCCAGATCTGGACGCAGGGCGGGGGCGAGGTGATCACCGCTACCCGAGACCGGAACTATCTCCACTGGCAGGGCGCCACGGTCTTCAACTGCCCGTTCGTCGTGCCGGTGCAGAACCGCACCTGGGGGCAGGTCAAGTCGCTCTACCGCTGAACCTCCGCCCGACGCCCGTCACGGCCTCCCCATCAGCCCCAGCAGCCCGGTCGTGAGCCACGGGACGTAGGTGATCACGAGCACGCCGAAGGCGAGGATTAGCAGCATCGGCAGCGTGGCGCGCACCACCTCGAACACCGGGCGGCCGAACCGATAGGACGACAGGAACAGGTTGAGGCCGACCGGCGGCGTCAGGTAGCCCAGCTCGAGGTTGGCGACGAAGATGATCCCGAGGTGGACCGGGTGGATGCCGAACTCGGCGGCGATCGGGATGATGAGCGGCACCACCACCACAGTCGCCGAGAAGATGTCCATGACGCTGCCGACGACGATCAGGAACAGGTTGAGCGCGAGCAGGAACATCCACGGCGAGTGGATGCTCGCGCGCGTCCACTCGACCAGCCGCGCCGGCACCTCGGCGTCCACCATGTAGCTGCTGAACCCCATCGCCGCGGCGAGGATCACGAGCACGCCGCCGACCAGCACCACCGCCTCGGACAGCACCCGCGGCACGTCGCGCCGCACGGACAGGTCGCGCAGCACGAAGCACTGGACGACGAACGAGTAGAGCACGGTGAGGGCGGCCGCCTCGATGAGGGTGGCGAACCCGCCGAAGATCGCGACCAGCACGATCACCGGCAGCGCCAGCTCCCACTTGCCCTCCCACAGCGCGCCCGCCACCTCGCGCCCGGAGAACGCCGCGCGCGGCGCCTTCGAGCGCATCCCCTCGCGCACGCCCCAGGCGGCGGTGAGCCCGAGCAGCAGCAGGCCGGGCAGCAGGCCGCCGATGAACAGGTCCTCGATCGCCACCTGCTGCGAGACGACGAAGTAGAGGATGAGCGGCAGCGAGGGCGGGAACAGCAGCCCGAGCGAGCCGCACGAGGTGATGAGGCCGAGCGAGAAGCCCTCGCGGTACTGCTCCTGGCGCAGCGCCTGGAAGAGCAGCGCCCCCATCGCCAGGATCGTGACCCCGGAGCCGCCGGTGAAGGCGGTGAAGAACGCGCACACCACCGCGACCACGATCGCCGTGCCGCCCGGCATCCAGCCGAGCAGCGCCCGGAACACCCGCACCAGCCGCTCGGAGGCGCGGCTCTCGGAGAGCAGGAACCCGGTGAGGGTGAAGAGCGGGATCGCGGCCAGCGTCGGCGACACCGCGAGCCGGTAGGCCTCGACCGGCATCGCCGCGATCGGTACGGCGTCCTTCATGAAGAGCAGCACCGCGACGCCGCCGAGCAGCGCGAAGATGGGTCCGCCGAGCAGGCTGGCGAACAGCACGAGTCCGATCCCGGGCCACGGGTTGCGGCCCTCGAGCAGCCCCGGGAACTGGGACAGCGCGAGCCCGGCGACCAGGCCGAGCCCGGCGAGCACGCGGCCGGGCCAGCGCTCCGACGCGCGCCAGACGATGCGCACCGCCATGAGCGCGAACCCGACCGGCAGCACCGCCTGGCCAACCCACACCGGCACGCCGGCGGCGATCATCTGGCCCGCCTCGCGCTCGATCAGCACCATGCCGAGGCTGGCGCGGCACAGGAGTGCCGCGACCGCGGCGGCGACCGCGCCCGAGACGATTCCCGCCGCGTCGCGCAGCCTCCCCGCGGGGATGAAGGCCCCGGTCGCGAGCGAGAGCAGCTTGCCCTGGCGGGCGGCGAGCGCGGCGCCGAGGAACCCCACCCACAGCGTCAGGTGCTGGACGAACGGACCCGAGCCCGGGATCCCGGCCTGGAAGGCGGCGCGCCAGGCGATCTCGAGCAGCGGCAGGATCGCCATCACCGCCAGCGCGGCGCCGGCGACGAAGCTCTCGAGGCGGCCGAAGAACGACCTCAGCGAGCGCCTCCGCGCGAGCGGGCGCGGAAGGCGTCGCGCTCGCGGGTCGCCATGTCGAGGATGTCGGGCGGGATCAGCGTGCCGCGCATGCCCTTCGCGAACTGCTCGGCGGCCGCGCGCCACTCGGCGACGTCGCGGGCCGGCACCGCGTCCACCGTGAGGCCGCGCTTCTTCATCTCCTCGACCGCGCTGGTGTCCTGCGCCGGCACCCCGGTCAGGAGTTTCATCTCGAGCCGCGTGCAGGCGGCGGCGACCTTCGCCTGGTCGGCGGGCGAGATCTTCGACCACGCCTGCTTCGTGATGACGAGTCCGCCCACCAGCGGCGCCATGCCGATCCCCACCATGTGCGGGGTCTGGCGGTACCACTGCAGCGTCAGCGCCAGCAGCGGCGTGGTCGGGCAGCCGTCGATCATGCCGGTCTGCAGGCCGGTGAGCATGTCGCTCGGCGCCAGCGCCACCGGCGAGTAGCCGTTGTTCTTCCACAGCTGCACCCAGCGGTCGTCGCCGGCCATCGCGTACATCTTCACCTTCTTGATGTCGGCGACCGACACCGCCTTCTGCTTGGTGAAGAAGTACACCCAGCCGCCGTGGCCCCAGTTCAGCAGCACGAAGCCCTTGGCCTCGAGCCGCTGCTTGAGCACCGGGGTCATCTTCTCGAGCACCGCGTTCAGCTCGGGGTACGAGTCGAAGAACATCGGCACCCCGAACATCTGGAACGCGTTGTCGATCTGGGCCAGCCCGGCGGTGGTGACCGCCGCCGCCTGGAGCTGCCCGACCCGCATCTTGCGCACGTAGTCGGGCTCGTCGCCGGCCACCCCGCCCGGGTACACCTTGAGCTGCACGCGGCCCGCGGTCTCGCGGCTCCACTCGGCGCCCATCTCCTTCATCGCCTTGTGCCACACCGAGCCGTCGGGGACGAAGGTGGCGAGCTTGACGACCGTCGGCGCCTGCGGCACGGCGGGGGCGGGGGCGAGCGTGGGGGCGAGCGCCAGGACGGCGATCGCGAGCCAGCGCAGGGGGTGTCGGGGACGTCGCGTCATTTCGGTTCCTTCGGGTTGGCGTCGGCGGGTTCGAGGAACAGGTCGTCCTCGCGCGAGAGCAGCAGGCGCGCGCGGCGCTGGAGCACCAGCGTCGCGAGGCGCCGGCTCCGGTCGGCGTCGGGGTCGATCGCCAGCGCCTTCTCGAGCAGCGCGCGGAACTCGCGGCGGTTCTGCTCCTGCACCGAGACGGTCTGGGCCAGGGTGACGTGGGGGGAGACCTTCTTCCCCTGCGAGAGGTCGAGCGCCCGCTGATAGTGGGCGCGCGCCCGTTCGGGCGAGCCGCCCATGTCCTCGGGCAGCGCCTCGAGGATGATCATCGCCTCGTGGAAGGCGCCGCCGTCGAAGCCCTCGTCCAGCTCGAGCCCGCGGCGCATGAGCGCGCGGATGGTGCCGAGGTCGGCGAGCAGGTCGGCGCGGTCCTTGCCCAGGTTGATCGCCGATCCCCAGGCGGCCGCCGTCCAGTAGAGCATCGGCACCTCCTTCACGCGGATCTCGCGCGCGGCCGAGTCGGGCCGCACGAGGAGCCGCTTGCGGAAGCCGCGGTGCTCCAGCTCGAGCCCGCGCAGGCCGTAGTCGCGCGCGCGGATGAACAGCTTGAGCGCGCGGTCGCGGGTGACGCTCGCCTGCTCGTAATCGAGCGGCTCGATCTCGTCCGCGTCCGCCTGTACGAACGCGGCAGCGTACTGCGTGAAGCCCTGGCAGAGCGCGAGCAGCAGGCCGCGGTGCTTGGGGATCGTCAGGTGGAGCGACTCCATCGTCTTCAGGCCGAAGGGGATCGCGTCGCGGACCAGCTGCGGGTCCTCCTCGGTGCCGAACACGTCGGGCCCGCTCGTCAGCGAGTTCGCGACGCCGTTCGCGGCGAACTTCTTGACCGAGCACGAGCTGAGGCCGCCGAGCAGCGCCGGGAGCACCAGCAGGGCGACCAGCGCGCCCGGGAGCCGCGGCGCGGGGCGCCGGCTCGGGGTCGATCCCTGACGCGGTACGGCTCCTGACATTCCGGGGTTCCTTCGGCCGCCCGCGGACCGGGCCGGCGGGCGGGGAGTGGGGGGAGCGGAT
>CAZKQE010000075.1:0-4128 GCA_964554725.1 uncultured bacterium | reverse complement strand
GGGCAGTTGTAGTGCTCCGAGTAGGCGCAGGCCGGGTTGTAGGCCAGGTTGAAGTCGAGCACGAAGCGCCCGTCCGGCAGCGCCACCGGGTCGAGGTAGCGGCCCACCGCGTAGGTCTCGCGGCCGGTGGTGGCGTCGCGGAAGAAGATGGCGAGGTCGCTCTCGCCCACGCCCGGCTCGAGCAGCCGGTGGGCCTCGAGCCGGCAGCGCCTGCCGCCGGCCATGAAGTCGAACCAGCCCGCCCGTACCGCGCGGCGCAGCGACCCGCGCGTGGAGTGGATGACCACCGTGTCGGCGGCGGGGTTCGGCGTGAGCGGCAGCACGTAGCGCCAGCCCAGGTCGGGCGGGAAGTACTCGATCCCCTTGTAGGCGGCGTAGCGCGGGCTCTCGGGGTCGAACACGATGATCGCCGGGAAGCGCTGGTGGGAGAGCCGCAGCGTGAAGCGCCCGACCGTGACGCTGCCGGGGCCGAGGGTGGCGCTCCGAGTCTCGACGCCCCGCACCCGGAAGCTCGCCGAGTCGTCCACCGCCTCGACGCGGAACGAATCGCCCACCACCGTCACCCGCAGGTGCTCCGGCATCACCGCCGGATGGTCGAGGCGCACGTCGCACTTCGCCGCGCGGCCGACCGTGAGCCGCGTGCGCCCGTCGAAGTCCACGCGGGCGGTGGTGGCGAGATAGGAGCTGGCCCCGCTCTTCAGCCAGGTGCGCGTGTCGGCGCGGTCCTTGGCGATCGCGGCGAGCAGCGACTCGGCCTCGGCCGGCGTGTGACGGGCGGGGCCGGGCGGACGCGCGGCCGCCGCGGGCGTGGCGGCGAGGGCGAGCAGCAGGGCGAGGACGACGGTCACGGGCACCTCCACGGGCGGAAACCTTCCCGGCCGATTCTAGGACGGCGACGCGCGCGCGCGAAATCGCGCCGCGGCGGTTGATTTCGGCTGCCCGCCCGCCGATAATCCGAACGGCCCCGCGTGGGCCCCGCCGACGACGAAGACCCGCCCCCGCGGCCGACTCCGCGGACCACCTGGGAAGGACGACCACATGGACGTGGGCGCTCGCGCGCACTCGCAGGCTTCACCCGACCCGGCCGCCCCCTTCACGGAGCGCAGGAAGAAACAGTCCATGGACGCCCTGATCATCCACGGCGGCCCGCCGCTGCAGGGGCGGGTGACCGTGAGCGGCGCCAAGAACGCCGCGCTGCCGGTGATGGCGGCGACCCTGCTCGCACCCGGCGAGCACGTGCTGCGCAACGTCCCCTCGCTCGCCGACACCCGCACGATGGCGCGGGTGCTCGAGAAACTGGGCGCCCGCGTCGAGTTCACCGACCACGTCTGCCGCATCGACACCACCGACGTCGGCTCGGTCGAGGCCCCCTACGACCTCGTGCGCACGATGCGCGCGAGCGTCTACGTGCTGGGGCCGCTGCTCGCGCGCTTCGGCGCCGCGCGCGTGTCGCTGCCGGGCGGCTGCGCCTGGGGGCCGCGCCCCGTGAACCTGCACATCGAGGGGCTCGACGCCATGGGCGCGAACCTCGAGATCGACCACGGCTACATCGTCGGCCGGGATGCGAAGTTGAAGGGTGCGGTGATCCGCCACGAGACGGTCTCGGTCGGCGCCACCGCCCAGATCATGATGGCGGCGACCCTGGCCGAGGGAACGACCACGATCGAGGGGGCCGCACTCGAGCCCGACATCACCGTGCTGGGCGAGGTGCTGGTGCGCTGCGGCGCCCGCATCGAGGGCCTCGGCACGCGCACCGTGCGCATCCACGGCGTGCGCGGGCTGAAGCCGATGGACACGACGATCATCCCCGACCGCATCGAGGCCGCCACGTTCCTCGCCGCCGCCGCGATCACCGGCGGCACCGTGACGCTCGAGGCCTGCGAGCCGGACCATCTGCGCGCGGTGCTCGAGCGGCTCACCGACGCCGGCTGCGGCATCGAGACCGGCGACCGCGAGGTGACGGTCTCGGGCCCGGTGCGGCCCGCCCCGCTCACGGTGACCACCCAGCCCTATCCCGGGTTCCCGACCGACATGCAGGCGCAGATGATGGCGCTGTGCTCGATCGCCGACGGCGAGAGCGTGATCACCGACACCATCTACCTCGACCGCTTCACCCACGTGCCCGAGCTGGCGCGTCTCGGCGCCGACATCCGGCTCGACCACAACGTCGCCACGATCCGCGGCGTGGACCGCCTCGAGGGCGCCCCGGTGATGGCGACCGACATCCGCGCCAGCGCCGCGCTGGTGCTGGCGGCGCTGGTCGCCGAGGGCGAGACGCGGATCTCGCGCATCTACCACCTCGACCGCGGCTACGAGGCGCTCGACCGGAAGCTGGCGGCACTCGGCGCCCGCGTGCAGCGCGTTCGGGAGTAGGGAGGGCGGGCTGCCCCGCGCGGGACCCATCTCCCGCGCCCCGCTCCGCGGAGCGGCGGCGCTCCTCGTCCTCGTGCTGATCGCCGCCGGCGCGGCCGGCTGGCACTTCTCGAACCTGCTCATCCTCCCCAGGGCGAACCGGCCGCTCGAGACCGGCCTGCGGGTCGCCGCGCTCGACGACTCGACGATCACCCTCGAGGGCTCGAGCGTCGCCCGCGACGGCCGGACCTGGTTCCTCGAGTGGCCGGGCGGCGCCGGCGTCGCCGGCCCGCGCGTCGGGCCCGCGGACGCGCGCGTCACCCTGCGGTTCCGCCCGCTCGAAGGCCGTCCCGCCCCCGGCGACCGCGTGGACCTTCGCGCCTATCTGTTCGGCGGCGACCCGCGACGCGCGCACGGCCTGCCCTTCGAGTCGGCGTTCGTCGGCACCGAGCTCGGCTCCAGCCCCGCGTGGCTGGTGCCCGGGACGCGCGCGACCTGGGTGGTGTTCGTCCACGGCATGAACGCGAGCCGCGGCGAGGCGCTGCGCATCATGCCGACCGTGGCGGCGGCCGGGCTGCCGTCGCTCGCGATCACCTACCGGAACGACCCGGGCGCCCCGCGCTCTCCCGACGGCCTGTTCCACCTGGGCGCGAGCGAATGGCTCGACCTCGAGTCGGCCGTCCGCTACGCCCTGCAGCGCGGGGCCCGCCGCGTGGTGCTCGCCGGCTGGAGCATGGGCGGCGCCGTGATCGCGGAGTTCCTCCGCCGTTCGGCCCTCGCCGACACGGTCGCGGGCGTGGTGCTCGACTCGCCGGTGCTGGACTGGAGCGCCGTGGTCGCGCGTGGCGCCGAGAAGGAGGGCGGCATCGCGCCCCTGCTCGAGCCGATCGCGAAGGCGATCGTCAGCCTGCGCACCGGCTATCGGTGGCAGGACAGCGGCGCCGACATGTGGGCCTGGCAGTTCCGGACGCGCGCCCCGGTGCTGATCTTCCACGGTGCCGCCGACGGCACCGTGCCGATCGCCACGAGCGAGGCGTTCGCCCGGGCGATGGGCGCGCGCGTGACGCTGGTGGTGACCGACGGGGCCGACCACGGCCGCTCGTGGAACGCGGACCCGGAACGATACGAGGTGACGCTCTCGCGCTGGCTGCGCGAGGCGGTCCCCGAGCTGCGCTGAACCGCCCGCGGGCCCCGCGGCCGCCCATGGACCCCGCCCCGCGCCCTCGGCGATAATCCCCGCATGGCGGCGTCCCCCGGCACCCGGACCGTGACGATCAACCGCGCCCCCGTGCTCACCCTGTGGGCGGCGGTGGTGGCCGAGCGGCTCGGCTACGACCGCGACGAGGCGGTCACACTCGGCCGCGCGGTCGCCGGCTTCGGCGCCGCCGCCAAGGCCCGCAGCCTCGGCATCGCGAAGCCCAAGGAGAAGCCCGCGGTCGAGAAGAAGAAGAAGGCCGCGAAGCCCGGCGAGGTGGTCGAGGTGCCGCTCTGCGGTATGCCGATCGCCGCGCTCCGCACCGCCGACGGGCTCCGCGCGCTGAGCAAGGACCAGCCCACTGACCCCGCCGGCGTCCACCGCTACCTCGAGAGCAAGTTCGGCGAGGCGCTCGACGACGCGCGCGCGGCGATGATGGCGCTGGCGAAGTCGCGCACGCCGCGCGAGCTGGCGGCCGAGGCGTTCGCCCTCTACGAGAGCTTCCGCCCCGGGATCCCGCGCGGCGTCCAGGGCTGGGGGGCGAAGGGCGTGCTCGACCTGGCGAAGGTGCGGGGGCTGGC
>CAZKQE010000074.1:0-9868 GCA_964554725.1 uncultured bacterium | reverse complement strand
GTCCCGCCGCGGCAGCGCCGCCGGGGGGCCGCCGGCGAGCCACGGGCCCGGGTCCCCGGCGCGCGGCCCGAGCGCGGCGAGGATGCCGGCGCGGTGGATCCCGTGGGCGAGCGCGCTGCGGGCCTGCGGCTTCGCCGTCGGGCGCAGGTCCGGGCGCATCACCAGCCACAGTCGGCGCGTCGGCCGCGCCGGGTGGACCGCCAGCCGGTACCCCGGCGGCAGCGGACGTTCGAGCAGACCCGGCGGCGCGGGCCACACCAGGTCCACGCTCTGGTCGCGGATCAGGCTCCGCGCACGTGCCGCCGTGCCCGCGAACTCCACCCGCACCGTGTCCGGTCCGGCCCCGGCGCCGCGGCGGGCGAGCAGCAGCCGGCGGCCCGGGTCGCGCCGCACGACGCGGTAGGGCCCGATCCCGCCCCCCCAGCCGCCGTCCCCGGCGCCCTCCTCCCACGGGGCGGAGGCCCCGGGCAGGGCGAGCTTGTGGAGCAGCGTGGGATCGGCCCGCGCGAGCCGCAGCACCAGCGTGTGCCCGTCGGGTGTGGCGATCCCCAGCGGCGGCAGCGGGCGCCCGGGCCGGACGCGGTCCACCCCGACGATCGGGGACAGCAGCCACGCGTAGGTGGCGTGGTCCACCCGGTTGAGCCCCGCCTCGATCGCGCGGCGGAAGTCCTCGCTCGTGCACTCGCGGCCGCTCGCGAACCGCAGCCCGGGGCGCAGCCGGAAGGTGTAGGTGAGCCCGTCGGGGGTCACCTCCCACGCGAGCGCGGCGTCCTGGAGGATGCGGCCGGTCGTGTCCTCCGCCACCAGCCCCGCGCCGACCAGCCGTTCGAGCGACGCGCGCACCGGGTCGGCGGGACCGTGCGGGTCGAACGGGGGCTCGGAGACGCCGACCAGCCAGCGGAGCGTGGTGCGCGGCTCGGGCGGCGCGGCGCAGCCGGCGGCGAGCAGGACCGCGGCGGCCGCGATCCCGAGCGACCCGCGGCGCGCGAGCCGGAGCAGGAGACGGACGGGCATGGGAGGCGGCAGTGTAGGGAGCCGCACGGCGGCGGGCAACCCGCGCGGCGGCGCGGCGCGCGTTGTCGGCCCCCGGGACGCGTGCTAGCGTGCGGACCATGAGCGCAGGGCGCCCTTCGGAACGGATCGCGCGCGTCCGCGACGCGCTGGCGAAGGCGGGGGCGGACTGGATCCTGATCCCCGCCTCGGCGGACTTCCGCTGGCTCACCGGCGGGCACGCGCGCGCGACCGAGCGCCTGGTGCTGTTCGCGCTCCCGCGCGACGGCGAACCCTGGGGCCTGGTGCCGCGACTCGAGGCCGAGTCGCTCGCCGCCGAGTGCCCGTGGCTCGAGCTCGAGGTGTGGGAGGAGCGGGAGGACCCGCTCGCCCGCCTGGCCGGCCGCATCGGGCTCGACCGCGCACCGACCCTGCGGCTGGGCGAGGGGTTCCGCACCGGCCCTCTGCTCGAGCTGGCGGGCCGGGCGCCCTGCCGGCCCGCCGCGCCGATCATCGCGCCCCTGCGCGCGCGCAAGGACGCCGCCGAGCTGGCGGCGCTGGCGGTGGCCGGGCGCCACGCCGACCGCGTGATGGCCGAGACCATCGCCTCCCTGCGGCCCGGGTGGACCGAGCGGCAGGTGGCCCGCTCGATCCTCGACCGGTTCACGGCGCTCGGCGACCACGATCCGTGGGCGATCGTCGCCGCGGGCCCGAACTCCGCGCTGCCGCATCACACACCCTCGGACCGCCCCATCGCCGCCGGCGAGGCCGTCCTGCTCGACCTCGGCGCCGGTCACGACGGCTACGGCTCCGACATCACCCGCACCTGCTTCCTCGGCCGGCCGCCGACCGAGTTCGAGCGCGTCTACGGGCTGGTCGACGCGGCGCGCGCCGCGGGGATCGCGGCGGTGCGCGCCGGCGCGCCGGCCTCGGCGGTGGACGCCGCGGCGCGGGCGGTGATCGAGCGGGCGGGATACGGCCCCTGCTTCGTCCACCGCACCGGGCACGGGGTCGGCCTCGAGATCCACGAGCCGCCGTGGATCGTCGCCGGCAACGACGCCCCGCTCGAGGAGGGGATGGTCCACAGCGTCGAGCCGGGCATCTACCTCGCCGGCCGTTTCGGCGTGCGCCTCGAGGACCTGGTCGTGGTCGAGGCGGGCGGCGGCCGGCGGCTCAACGACGCCCCGTTCTCGCCGGCGGTCGAGGGCGGGCCGCCGGGCGTGGCCCCGCCCCCGCGAGCGGGCGGATGAGCCGCACGGCGGGCCCGGCCCTCGGGCCGGCCGGGACACCCCCCGCGCGCCTCCGCGACCCCGCCACGGCGGACGAGATCCTCGCCGGGCGCAACCCGGAACAGCTCGCGGCGATCACCCACGGCGACGGACCGCTGCTGATCGTCGCCGGCGCCGGCACCGGCAAGACCGCGGTGATCACGCGGCGGATCGCCTGGCTGATCGCGACCCGGCGCGCGCGCCCCGAGGAGATCCTCGCCCTCACCTTCACCGACAAGGCCGCCGCCGAGATGGAGGCGCGGGTGGACGAGCTGGTGCCCTACGGCATGGTGGGCGCCACGATCGCCACCTTCCACGCCTTCTGCGACCGGCTGGTGCGCGAGCACGCGGTCGAGCTCGGGATCACCTCGCAGCTCAAGGTCGGCACGCGCGCCGACATGCTCGTGTTCCTGCGCGAGCGCATCTTCGAGCTCGGGCTGCGCCGCTACCTGCCGCTCGGCAGCCCCGACCACCACCTCGACGCGTTGCTCTCGGTGTTCGACCGTGCCCGCGACGAGGACGTCTCGCCCGGGGAGTACCACGACTTCGCGGCCCGCCTCGCGCACGAGGCCGGGGACGACCCGGTGCTGCGCGACCGTGCCGAGGCCGAGCTCGAGAAGGCGCAGGCGTACGCCGCCTACCAGCGGCTGCTGCTGGCGAGCGGACGGGTGGACTTCGGGTCGCAGATCGGGCTCGCGCTGCGGCTCCTGCGCGAGCGCCCCCACCTGCGCCGCGAGTACCAGGAGGCCTTCCGCTGGATCCTCGTGGACGAGTTCCAGGACACGAACCACGTCCAGTTCGAGCTCGTGAAGCTGCTCGCGGGCGAGCGTCGCAACCTGACCGTGGTGGGCGACGACGACCAGAGCATCTACCGCTTCCGCGGCGCCAAGGTGGAGAACCTGCTCGGGTTCCTCGATGCGTTCCCCGGGTCCGCCACCGTGCTGCTGCGGCGCAACTACCGCTCGGGCCAGCGCATCCTCGACCGGGCGCACCGGCTGGTGCGGTTCAACGACCCCGAGCGCCTCGAGGCCCGCGACCCGCAGCGGTTCGACAAGCGCCTGATCGCCGACCGGGCGATCGACGCCGCGGTCGAGCACTGGCCGCTCGCCGGCATGACCGACGAGGCCGAGGCGGTGGCCGCCGACATCGCGGGGCTCCTCGAGCGCGGGGAGCGCGCGGCGAAGGACCTCGCGGTGCTGGCGCGCACGCACGCGCAGCTCGACCCGGTGGCGGCGGCGCTCAAGGCCCGCGGCATCCGGTTCCAGCGCGCGAACCAGAAGGGGCTCTACCGCCGCCCCGAGGTCATGCTGTGCCTGAACGTGCTGCGCGCGGTCGCCGATCCCGACGACGGTGTCGCCGCCTACGGCGTGCTCGCCGATCCGCAGTTCGGCCTCGACCCGGCCGACCTCGCGCGGCTCGCGGCCGACTCGCGGCGGCGGAACCGCGGCCTGCTGGCGGTCGCCGCCGCCGCCGCGGACGACCCCGGCGCCCCGCTCTCCCCGGCCTCGCGCGAGGGGATCCGGCGCTTCGCGGACCTGCACGCGCGGCTCGCGGCGAGCGCGGCGCGGCGACCGACCTCCGAGGTGCTCTACGAGTTCGTCACCGGGAGCGGCCTGCTGGCGCGGCTGGCGCGCGAGGAGAGCGCCGAGGCGGTCGAGCAGGTGCAGAACCTGAACCGCCTGTTCGGCATCGTGACGCGGGTCGGGCCGTTGCTGCGCAGCGACCGCGTGCCGTTCTTCATGGAGCACCTCGACCTGCTCATCGAGGCGGGCGACGATCCGCAGGCGGCCGCCCTCGACCTCGACGAGGAGGCGGTCCAGCTGCTCACCGCCCACAACGCCAAGGGGCTCGAGTTCCCGGTCGTCTACATGGTCCAGCTGGTCGAGGGCCGCTTCCCGCTGCAGCGGCGCGGCGAGCCGCTGCCGTTCCCGCCCGAGCTGCACGGGGCCGGCGACCCGGCGGCCGAGCACGAGCGCGAGGAGCGCCGGCTCTTCTACGTCGGCATGACCCGGGCGCGCGACCGGCTGGTGCTGTGCCATGCCGAGGACTACGGCGGCAAGCGCACGCGCAAGCCGAGCAAGTTCCTGATCGAGGCGCTCGACCTGCCGAGCCCGCCCAAGGCGCGCCGCACGGCCTCGGCGGCCGAGTCGATCGCACGCTTCGCGCCCGCCGCCGAGCCGACCCCGGCCGCGGCCGGACCGCTCCCGCCCGACCGGCCGCTCGAGCTCTCCCACGGACAGATCGACGACTGGACGACCTGCCCGCTCAAGTACCGCTACGCCCACGTCGTGCAGGTCCCGCTCGGCAGCGACCCGCGGGCGATGTACGGCATCGCCATCCATCACGCCATCCGCGTCTTCCATCAGCACCGGATGCGGGGCCACCCCATCTCGGCCGACGACGTCGTCGCGGTGTTCGAGCGGGCCTGGTCGAGCGAGGGCTTCTTCTCGCGCGAGCACGAGGAGCGCCGGCTCGCCGAGGGCCGCGCGGCGCTGCGGCGGTTCGTGGAGCGCGAACAGGCCTCGGACCGGCTGCCGCTCGCGGTCGAGATGGAGTTCCGCTTCCGGCTCGGCGCGGACATCGTCGCCGGCCGCTGGGACCGCATCGACGAGAGCGGGGAGGGGATCGTCCTCGTCGACTACAAGACCGGCGAGATCGAGGACGGCGAGAAGGCGGAGAAGCGCGCGGAGAAGAGCCTCAAGGAGGACCAGCTCGGGCTCTACGCGCTCGCCTACGCCGAGACGCGCCAGGCGCTGCCGGCGCGCGTCCAGCTCCACTTCGTGGACTCGGGGCTCGTCGGCGAGGCCGAGGTCGAGGAGAAGCACCTCGACGCCGCGCGCGAGCGGGTCCGCGCGGCGGCCGCCGGCATCCGCTCCGGCCGCTTCCCCGCCGACCCCGACCAGCGCAAGTGCGGGTACTGCCCGTACTCGCGCTTCTGCGTGCACAGCGCCGCGCGCGGCACGGGATGAGCGACGCTCCCCCGCCGCGCCGGCTCCGCGACGCCGCCGTCGAGCTGGCGCGCGAGGCCGGCGCGGTGCTGCGCGAGGGCTACGGGCGCGCGCACCGGCCGGAGCGCAAGGGACGGATCGACCTCGTCACCGAGTACGACCGCCGCGCCGAACGGCTGCTCCTCGACGCCCTCGCCCGCCGCTTCCCGGGCCACGCGGTGCTCGCCGAGGAGTCGGGCGCCTCGCCGGCGGCGGCCGCGCCCCCGCCCGTCCGCTGGCTGATCGACCCGCTCGACGGCACCACCAACTTCGCCCACAACTACCCGTTCTTCTGCGTCTCGGTCGCCGCCGAGGTCGCCGGCGCCCTCGCCGCCGCGGCGGTGTACGACCCGGTGCGCGACGAGCTGTTCGCCGCCGCCGCCGGCGCGGGCGCGACCCTGAACGGGGCGCCGCTCCGGGTCTCGGACATCGAGCGGGTGGAGGACGCGCTGCTCGTCACCGGGTTCCCGTACGACGTGCGCGAGCATCCCGAACGCAGCCTGCCGCTGTTCACGGCGTTCCTCGTGCGCGCCCAGGGGATCCGGCGCGACGGCTCGGCGGCGCTCAACCTCTGCTACCTCGCGGCCGGCCGCTTCGACGGGTTCTGGGAGGGCCATCTCTCGCCGTGGGACATGGCGGCGGGCGTGCTCGTCGTGCGCGAGGCGGGCGGCATCGTCACCGACTACGCGGGCGGGCCGTTCCGGGTCGATCGTCCCGAGATCCTCGCCAGCAACGGCCGCATCCACGAGGAGATGCGGGCGCTGATCGCCGGCGTGCGCGGGCCGGCGTGAGACCGCGCGCGGCGTCGCGGGCGCGGGTCGTGCGGGTGCGGCGGAGCGTCAGGCGGCGGCGGGCTTCGCGGCGGCGAGCCGCGAGCGGATCTCGGCGAGCAGGCGTCCGGTGTCGTAGGGCTTGGCGATGAAGGCATCCGCGCCGGCGGCCAGCGCCCGCAACCGCTCCGCCTCCTGGATGCGGGCGCTCAGCACCACCACCGGCAGGGTGGCGGTGCGCGGGTCGGCGCGCAGCTCCTGGCACACGCGCTCCCCGGAGAGCCGCGGCAGCATGAGGTCGAGCAGCACCAGGTCGGGGCGACCTTCGCGCGCCTGGTCGAGGGCTTCGATGCCGTCCCGCGCGGCGAGCACCTCGAACCCCTCCGCCTCGAGCCGCATGCGCAGCACCGCGAGGCCGAGCGGGACGTCTTCCACCACCAGGATGCGCTGACGACGATCGGACACGACCACCTCCCGGGCTAGGGCCTCTCCCCTGGGGTCATCGGCGGGTCGGGGCCCGGGCTTGAGGAGGGAGTGGCGGGCGGCCCCGCGCGCTCAGCTCCCGGGGACGGCGGGGGCGGGCTTGACGAAGCCCACGCTGGTGGCGGCCTCGCTGCCCGCGTTCAGGTCGCGCACCCGGATGTCGAGCCGGTAACGCCCGGGGGCCAGCTCGCCCACCGGGACGCTCACCAGCTGCCGCCGCAGGCTGCCGGGCTGCTCCTCCTGGCGGCCGGCCGAGATCGAGGGGATGCGCGGGCGGGGCGCGAGCAGCCGCTGGATCCAGATGCGCGGGTCCTTCTCGGCCGAGCGCACGGTCGCCTCGTACTCGAAGCGCGAGGTGCCGGTCTCGTCGGGGCGCAGGTCGTACATCTCGAAGTAGACGGTGAGCGGACCGCCGTCGACGAGCACGCCGCCCGGGGCCGCCTCGAACCGCACCGCCGGGGCGCCCCCGGCCGCGCCGACCGACACGTCGGGGCGCCCGCAGGTCACGACCGCGTCGCTCAGGGTGAGCGTCGCCGGGGCCGCGCCCAGCTCGATGCTCGACCGCACGACCCCGCGGCCGCCGGCCGCGTCGCGCATCGTGAGACCGACCTGGTAGCGGCCGGGCGGCAGCTCGGCGGCGAACTCGGCCGACCGCAGGGCGCCCGGGTCGCACGACGAGACGCCGGGCTCGACGCGGGCGCGCGCGACCTCGGCCATCGCCGTGTCGAGCACCACCCACTCGGCGGTCATCCGCTCACCGGGGGCGCCGGCGGTCTGGACCTGGCCGAGCAGACGCGGCCCGCGCTCGCCCGCGAAGCGCGCCACCAGCCCGTCCACGGGACGCGGCGTGGCGCCGGGCGGGAGGAGCGGGAACACGCCGCGCCCGCCGCGCGAGCTGAGGACGTCGTCGCGGGCCGCCAGCGCCGCCGGGTCGGGCCGCGGGTCGCGATCCTGGTAGAGGTCGATCGGCAGCAGGTAGTACTCGGACAGCAGCCGGTCCTGCATCTCGACCCGCATCCCGAGCGCGGGGTAGCTCCAGACCTGGGTGTTCATCGGGTAGCCGGGCCCGGTCGAGAACTGCTGCGTGTCGCGCATGCCGACCGGGTTGTAGTCGGCGCGCTCGGGCGGGCCGTAGCGCACGTACACCTCCCCGCGCTCGTCCCACTCGCGCCGCCGTGCGTCGAAGAACAGGAAGTAGGCCTGCGCCACCCGCGACCAGTACTCGAGCTGGGCCTCGTTCTCGGGCGACGCCAGGTCCGGGTCGTGCTCGCGCCAGAAGCGGCGCAGGAACTCGGCCCGCCGCCCGGGCGGCAGCCGCCGCAGGGCGGCGGTGTCCTCGCGGCTCGCGACCGGGGCGATGTCGTCGAAGCGCTCGCGCGCGAGGCGGGGCAGCCCCGGCAGCGCGGCGAGGAACTCGCGCTCGGCCTCGGCGACGCGCCCCAGCCGGTAGGCGGTGTACGCCACGGCCAGCCGCGCCTCGGGACGGCCGGGTTCGGCGGCGGCCGCCTGCGCGGCCGCCGACCCCGCCGCCTCGAGCGAGTCCTGCTCGACCAGCAGCGGCACCAGCTGCAGCCAGCCCTCGCCGTCGCCCGGACGCAGCCGGACCGCGGCGGCGAAGTGGCCGGTGGCCCGCACCAGCGAGACACGATCGAGGTACTTGAGCCAGTCGCGCCGCCACACCTGGCCCATCCCGAAGCGCGCGTCGGCGTTGCCGGCGTCGAGGCGCTCGACCCGCTCGAACTGTTTGCGGGCCTGCTTGAGGAACCCCATCCGGTAGTAGAGCCGGCCGAGCTCGATCCGGTACTCGGGGCGCCCGGGGGCGAGCGCGGTGGCCTGCTCGAGGCAGCGCATCGCCAGCCGCCGCGTCTCGATCGTGCCGCGGGCCACATGGACCTGCGCCTGGTGGAAGAGCGAGTCGGCCTGCGCGCCACGGTCGGCACGGGCCTCGCCGGCCGCGGCCGCGACCAGCGCGCCGAGAGCCAGCAGGGCGGCCGGGAGCCGGAGACGGGCGTGGCGGTGGTGCACGGCGCGAGTATGGGCGCGGCGTCGGGCGCCGGTCAACGCCGGCCGCCCCCGGGCGGGTCGCCCGCCGCCTTGACGCGCCCCCGTCCCCTCGGCCACTCTGCGCGAATACATGAATGGTTGGTCAACTGTTCAACCTGGAGGTCCCATGCCCGCATCCACCCCCCGTCGCCGCCGCGCCGCCGCGTCCGGGCGTCGCGCCGGGTCGGCGATCGCCGCGGTCTCGGCAGGCGGCGGGCGCCACGAGCACCTGCGGCTCGCGCTCGAGGACCACGCCCACGTCGAACGGCTGGCGCGACGCTTCCGGGCGCTCGGAGACCCCACGCGCAGCAAGCTGGTCTACGCCCTCTCGCACGGCGAGCTGTGCGTGAGCGACCTGGCGCTGGCGCTGGGCGCCTCGCTCTCCGCCACCTCGCACCAGCTGCGGATCCTGCGCGACCTCGACATCGTCCACGTGCGGCGCGCCGGCCGCAGCCAGCTCTACGCGCTCAACGAGGCCGCCTTCGGCTTCTGCTCGCCGCGCTCCTGCCACGCCTGGAAGACGGCGCTCGAACCCGGACCGGAACAGCCGGTCTGACCCACCCCGGAGATCCCTCATGTTCGAAGCCCTGGTCATCACCCTGCGCGAGGGGGTCGAGGCGGTCCTCGTGCTCTCGATCGCGCTCGCCTGCCTGCGCCGCCGCGGCCAGTCCCATCTCAACGGGGCGCTGTTCGGCGGCACCGGCGCGGCGTTGCTCCTCTCGGTCGGCGTGGCGGCGCTCGCCACCCGGGTCACCTGGAACGAGGAGCTGGCCGAGGGCATCGCGATGCTGATCGGCGCAGTGCTGGTCTCGGGCCTGGTGGTCTGGATGTGGCGCGCCGCGCCGCACATGCGCGACGAGATCGAGAGCGGGCTCACGCGCGCCTCGGCGCGCGGCGGCGTCGCCGGTGGGGTGGTCGGGGTGTTCCTGTTCGCCTTCGCGATGGTGTTCCGCGAGGGGGTCGAGACCGCGATCTTCCTCTCCGCCGCCCGCTTCAACAGCGAGGGGATGGCGCTGTGGCTGGGCGCCGGCATCGGCTTCGCGCTCGCCTTCGCCTTCGGCGTGCTGTTCGTGCGCGGCAGCGTGCGCATCCCGTTGCGCACCTTCTTCACCCTCACCAGCGCCGTGCTGGCGATCCTCGCGCTCCAGCTCCTCGCCGGCGGGCTGCACGAGCTGTCCGAGGCGCAGGTGCTGCCGGCGAGCCAGGCGGAGATGGCGATCATCGGCCCGATCGTGCGCAGCGACCTGTTGCTGTTCACCCTCTCCATCGCCCTGATCGCCGGCTGGCTCCTGTTCGCGCCGCGCGCCGCCGCCCCGGCGGCCGCCGG
>CAZKQE010000073.1:0-9916 GCA_964554725.1 uncultured bacterium | reverse complement strand
GGGCGGCGCGCACCGGCGGGCGCCGCGCGCGACCCGCCGTGCCGGACGGGCGCCGCGGCGCGGGCGGCGATGGGCTTTCATGGTGGGGTCCTCCGCCCTCGACCCCCGGCCGCCGCTCCCGGAGCCCGCCATGCACTTCAAACAGTTCTACGTCGGATGCCTCGCCCACGCCTCCTACCTGATCGGCGACGGCGGCGAGGCCGCGGTCGTGGACCCCGCGCGCGACATCCAGATGTACCTGGACGAGGCCGAGGCCCACGGCCTCACGATCCGCTGGATCCTCGAGACCCACCTCCACGCCGACTTCGTCTCCGGCCACCGCGAGCTGGCGGCCCGCACCGGGGCGACGATCGCGATCGGCGCCCGCGCCGAGGCGGCCTATCCCCACCGGGCGCTGCAGGAGGGCGACGAGGTCCGCGTCGGCGAACTCGTGATCCGCGCCCTCGAGACCCCGGGCCACACGCCGGAGAGCCTCTCGTTCCTGGTGTTCGAGCGCGCCGGCGACGCGAAGCCCTGGGGGGTGCTGACCGGGGACACGCTGTTCGTCGGCGACGTGGGACGGGTGGACATCCTGTCCTCGCGACTGCCGGTCCAGGAGCTGGCGGGACTCATGTACGACAGCCTGCACGGCAAGCTGCTGCGGCTGCCCGACGACACCCGGGTCTACCCCGCGCACGGCGCGGGCTCGCTGTGCGGGCGGAACATCAGCAAGGACACGTGGAGCACGATCGGGCGCGAGCGCATGATGAATGCGGCCCTGAAGCCGATGAGCCGCGAGACGTTCATCGCCGAGGTGACGCGGGACGTTCCCGAGACCCCGATCTACTACCTCCACTCCCGCGACACGAACAAGGCCGGCCCCACGCTCGACGCCGAGCGGCCGATGCCGCCGGCGATGTCCGCCCGCGAAACCGCCGCGCGGCTCGAGCGGGGCGCGACCCTGCTCGACACCCGGACGACCGAGGCGTACGGCGCTGGCCACGTCCGCGGCGCGCTCCACGTGCCGCTCGACGGGCAGTACGCCTCGTGGGTCGGGACCATCCTGGCGCCGGACCAGGAGATCGTCCTGGTCGCCGACCGCGAGCGGGTCGAGGAGGCGGTGATGCGGCTGGCGCGCGTCGGCTACGAGAAGGTGACCGGCGTGCTGGAGGGCGGGCCCGAGGCCTGGCGCGGGGCCGGGCTGCCGATCGCCACCACCGCCCAGGTCGAGGTCGCGTCGCTCGCCGGCGGCGGCCGGAACCTGCTCGACGTGCGCCGGCCGCGCGAGTGGGAGGAAGGGCACGTGCCCGGCGCCCGCCACATCCCGCTCTCCGAGCTGCCGAAGCGCGCCGGCGAGCTGGACGAGTCGGCCGAGTGGACCGTGATGTGCGCGAGCGGGTACCGGAGCGGCATCGCGGCCAGCGTGCTGGAGCGCGCCGGCTTCGCCCGGGTCGCCAACGCGACCGGCGGCCTGGCGGCCTGGCGGGCGGCCGGCCTGCCGGTCGAGAGCGGCGCCACGGCCGGAGCGTGAGCGGGCGCGAGCCGCCGCGCCTGGCCGAGACCGCGCGGCAGTTCGGCGCCCACGCGCGGCAGTACGCGGTGAGCCGCGCCCACCTCGAGGGGGCGACCCGGCTGACGCTGTTCGAGCGCATGGAGCCGGTGGCGGACGAGCGGCTGCTCGACGTCGGCAGCGGCCCGGGGCCGGTGGCGGTCACGTTCGCACCGCTGGTCGAGCGCGCGGTGGCGTTCGACGCCGCGCCCGAGATGCTCCACGCCGCGCGGCTCGCGGCGCGCCGCGCGGAGGTCGCCAACCTCGAGACGGTGTGCGGCGACGCGCACCGGCTGCCGTTCGCCGACCGCGCGTTCGGCCTCGTCACGTCGCGCGCCTGCCCGCACCACTTCGCCGACATCCGCGCCGCGGTCGCCGAGATGGCCCGGGTGCTCGCCCGCGGCGGGCGGCTCGGCGTCGCCGACGGCACGGTGCCCGACGACCCCGAGATCGACGCGTTCGTGAACCGGCTCGACACGCTCCACGACCCGACCACGGTGCGCAACTACAGCGCCGGCGAGTGGCGCGGCTTCTGCGAGGGCGCGGGGCTGCGGGTGGACTTCGTGGACGACTACGCGATCGAGGTTTCCGAGGGGCGCTCGCTGCTCGACTGGCTGGCGCGGAGCGGCTGCGCGGGGGAGACGGTCGCGGAATGCCGGCGCATGCTGCTCGAGGCGCCGGCGAAGGTGCGCGACTGGCTGCGCGTGCGCGAGGCGGGGGAGGACGTGATCTTCGAGCTGCCGCGGGTGGTGATCGTGGCGACGCGGACGGACTGAGGCCGGCGCCCCTACTCCACCACCGTGAACCGCGTGCGCAGCAGGGACACCGCGCGCTCGAGGTGCTCCGACTTGATCAGCAGGTAGTCGGTGTCGTAGGTCGAGAGCGCGAACACCGGGATCCCGGCCGAGGCGAGCGGAGTGGTGAGCTTGGCGGTGACGCCGGTCATCGTCAGCGGCAGCGGGCCGTCCACCTTGAGCGCCCGCCAGCCGCGGTCCGCGCGCTCGACCGACGGGGGCACGTCGCCGACCGGGCACACGATCGAGGTCTCCTCCGGGGTGCGCATCAGCGAGAAGAACCGGGCCTCGGCGTGGAACAGCCAGGCGGGGGGCGGGCCCTCGGCGCTCATCCGGCACACCGCCAGCTCGCCCGGGAGCACCCTCATCGTCAGCGCGTGCGGGGGGCTGCTCATCGAAGCTCCTTCATGGGAACACCACGTTCCCGTCGTCGTCCTCGACCACGATCGCCGCGCACGGACAGGCTTCGGCCGCCTCGATCAGCGTCGCCGGCGGCGCGGCCTCGGCATCGAGGACCATCGCCTTCCGCCGCGGGTCGAGGGCGAACACGTCGGGCGCGATCTCACAGCACTCTGCGTTGCCGCAGCATTCGGCGCGGAGGATCCGTACCTGCATTCGTCGGCGTCACGGGGGATGGGTCGCGCGTCACGGGGTGGCATCCTCACAGATTCGCGCAGGTCCGGCAAGCGCGGGGGCCCCGGCCCGCGCGGGGGCTGTGCTACAGTCCCCGCCCCGAACCGCACGACGTCCTTCGGCCCCGGAGCCCGACCGAGATGGATGCTCTCACCGCGTACCTGGAGCAGCACCGCGACCGCTTCGTCGAGGACCTCAAGGCCGCGCTCCGCATCGCGAGCGTGAGCGCCAAGGCCGAGCACAAGGCGGACTGCGCCGCCTGCGCCCGGCACATCGCCGACCATCTCCGGTCGCTCGGCATGACGCGGGTCGAGGTGGTGCCGACCGACGGGCACCCGGTGGTCTACGCGGAGTGGCTGGGCGCCCCCGGCAAGCCGACCGCGCTCCTCTACGGGCACTACGACGTCCAGCCGCCGGATCCGCTCGAGCTGTGGACGACCCCTCCGTTCGAGCCGGTGCTGCGCGACGGGAAGCTGTACGCCCGCGGCGCGGTGGACGACAAGGGCCAGGTCTACATGCACCTCAAGGCGATCGAGGCGCACATGAAGGTGAACGGCGGCCTCCCGATCAACCTCAAGGTGGTCATCGAGGGCGAGGAGGAGGTCGGGAGCGTCCATCTCGAGCGATTCCTGCGCGAGCGGCGCGCCGAGCTCGACGCCGACGTCATCGTCGTCAGCGACACCGCGATGCTGGGTCCCGACCAGCCCGCGCTCACCTACGGCCTGCGCGGCATCTGCTACGCGCAGGTCGAGGTCACGGGGCCGGTGAAGGACCTGCACTCCGGCCACTTCGGCGGCGCGGTGATGAACCCGGCGAATGCGCTGTGCGGCATCCTCGCCGCGCTGCGGGACGCGGACGGGCGGATCACCGTGCCGGGCTTCTACGACCGCGTGCGCACGCTCGACGAGGCCGAGCGCCGGGAGCTGAACGCGGTCCCGTTCGACGAGCGGAACTTCATCCGCGAGAGCGGCTCGCCGGCCGCCTGGGGCGAGCGCGGCTTCACCACGCTCGAGCGCGTCACCGTGCGCCCGACCCTCGACATCAACGGCATGTGGAGCGGCTACACCGGCGAGGGGGCGAAGACCGTGCTGCCGTCGTTCGCGGCCGCCAAGGTGAGCATGCGACTGGTCCCGGACCAGGACGGAGGCGAGGTGTTCCGCGCCTTCGAGGCCCACGTGCGGCGGCTCGCCCCGGCCGGCGTCACCGTCCGGGTCGCGGACCTCCACTCGGCGCCGCCCTTCCTCACCTCGCCCGACCACCCGATGCTCGAGGCCGCGCGCCGGGCGCTGCGCCGCGCCTGGTCCAGGCCGCCGGTGATGATCCGCGAGGGCGGCTCGATCCCGGTCATGGCGACCTTCCAGGAGACCCACGGCCTGCCGAGCATCCTGATGGGCTTCGGGCTCGACGACGACCAGGTGCACTCGCCGAACGAGAAGTTCTCGCTCACGTCGTTCCACGGCGGGACGAAGAGCGTCGCCTACCTCTACGAGGAGCTGGCCGGCGTCCGCTAGCCCCTCCGCGCCCCCCGTCCCCGGAGGCCCCCACCCATGAGCCACGGGATCCCGGTGCTGGGCGAGCTGCTGATGCTCGCCGGCGTCTCGCTGGCGGTCGTGATGCTGTTCCGGCGCTGGCGCCTGCCGGCGGCGGTCGGCTTCATCGTCAGCGGCGTGCTCATCGGCCCCGGCGGCCTCGGCCTGATCGGCGACGAGGCGATGGTCCGCACGCTGGCCGAGTTCGGCGTCGTGCTGCTGCTGTTCACCGTCGGCCTCGAGCTCTCGATCACCGACCTGGGACGGATCGGGCGCTCGGCGTTCGTGGCCGGGGCGCTCCAGGTGCTGCTCACGGTCGGGCTGGTCGCGGGGGCGCTGGCGCTCGCCGGCCTCCACCCGGCCCGCGCCCTGTTCTTCGGCCTGCTGCTCGCCCTGTCGAGCACCGCGCTGGTGCTCAAGCTGCTCTCGGACCGGCTCGAGCTGTCGGCGCCGCACGGCCGCATGGCGACCGGGATCCTGCTGTTCCAGGACCTCATGGTGATCCCGTTCGCGGTCGCGGTGCCGTGGCTCGGGCGCTGGGTCGCGCCGGGCGCGGGACTGGTCGCCGGGCCGGGGGGCGCGCACGCGCCGGCGCCCGGCGGCGGCGTGGTCCGCTCGCTGGTCCTGCTGGCGGTGGTCGTGGTGGCGTTCGCCGTCGCGCGCCGGGCGGTGCCGTGGCTGCTCGCGCGCGCGGCCGGCACCCGCTCGCGCGAGGCGTTCGTGTTCGGCGTGGTGGCGGTCACCCTGGGCAGCGCCTGGCTCACCTCGTGGGCCGGGCTCTCGCTCGCGCTCGGGGCGTTCCTCGCCGGGCTCATCCTCGCCGGATCGGAGCTCAAGTCGCGCATCGAGGCCGACGTGCTGCCGTTCCGCGACGCGCTCTCGAGCGTGTTCTTCATCAGCATCGGGCTGCTGTTCGAGCCGGTCTTCATCATGGAACGGCCGCTGCTGGTGCTGGCGAGCACGGTCGGTCTGGTCGCCGTCAAGGTGCTCGGCGCGGTCGCGGCGATGCGCATCGCCGGCGTGTCGTGGCGGGTGGCGATCGCCGGGGCGGTGACCCTCGCCCAGGTCGGCGAGTTCTCGTTCGTGCTGGCGGAAGCCGGGCGCCCGCACGGGCTGCTCGGCGAGTCGGGCGGTCAGGCGTTCTACGCCGGCGCGGTGTTCTCGCTCATGCTCACCCCGTTCCTGGTCGAGCACGCGCCCGAGCTGGCGCTGGCGGTGGACCGCAACACGCCGACCGGCATCGCCGGGCTGCGCGGGCCGGAGCACGAGGTCGCGGCCCCGTTGAAGAGCCACGTCGTCATCGCCGGGTTCGGGCTCAACGGGCGGAACATGGCGCGGGTGCTGCGCGCCGTGCGCATCCCGCACGTCGTCGTGGACCTCGACCCGGCGGGGCTGCGCCTCGCGGTGAGCGAGGGCAGCCGGGCGCTCGCGGGCGACATCGCGAACCCGCACATCCAGGAGCAGGCCGGGGTGCCGGAGGCGCGGGCGCTGGTGCTGGCGCTCAGCGACCCCACCGCCACCCGCCACGCCTGCCAGCAGGCGCGCGCGCTGTCCCGGCACGTGCACATCATCGTGCGCACCCGCTACGTCTCCGAGATCGACGAGCTCCACCGGCTGGGCGCGAACCAGGTGATCCCCGAGGAGTTCGAGACCTCGATCGAGATCTTCACCGCCACGCTGCGGGAGTTCCACGTGCCGGCGAACGTGATCCAGGCGCAGATCCGGCTGCTGCGCCAGGAGCGCTACAGCCTGCTGCGCGGGATGAAGCTGCCGGGATCGGTGGTCGAACAGCTCGACGCCATCCTCACCCAGGGCACCTGCGACACCTTCCTGCTGCTCCAGCACTCGCCGGCGATCGGCCGCACGCTGGCCGAGATGGGCCTCTCCGGGGACGCGGGCGCCCGGGTCGTGGCGGTGGTCCGCGGCGGGCACGCGACCACCACCTTCGACGAGAGCTTCCGGCTCAAGGTCGCCGACACGCTGGTGCTGGCCGGCACCCACGGCGAGATGGAGGACGCGTTCCAGCGCCTGAGCCCGCCCTCCCTCGGCGCCTGACGGCGCGGGCGCCGGTCCGGCGCCGGCGCCGCGGGCTCACTCGATGACCACCGCCTTCACCGTGCGTGAGCGGCCCGCCTGCGCGAGGCGCACCAGGTAGACCCCCGAGCGGAGCCCCGCGGCGAGCGGCACCCGGTGGCGGCCGGGGGCGAGCCGCAGGTCGCGGGCGACCACGCGACGTCCGGCCACGTCCACCAGCTCGAGCCGCGCCGGCGCGCCGTCCGCCAGGCTCAGTTCCACCTCGATCGCGCCCCGCGAGGGGGTCGGGCCGACGACGCGCAGCGCCGGCGCGGCCGGCGGTTCGCCGCCGACCGCGACCGGGATGTTCGTGTCGCCGTAGTGGACGTGGAGCACCGGCGCGCCGGCCGGGTTGACGTTCCACGCCTCCGCCACCCGGCGGCCGGTGCCGGTGATGATGATCGCCAGCGACTGCCCGCTCACCCAGCCGGGGCGGCTCACGATCTCGGCGATCACGGCCGAGAGGTCGGGCGTGCGCTGGTCGGGCCCGGCCACCCCGAGGCGGGTCCACGGCGGCGGCGACCAGGCGACCGAGGCGGCGGTGCGCGGGCGCGAGGAGATGTTCGCCGCCGCGCTGGTGAAGGTCGGGGCGTTGTCGGCCGCCTGGCCCTGGAACAGCAGCGAGGTCGCGCCCGAGGTGACCTCGTCCACCTGGAACTGGATCCATGCGGCGCTGATCGCCGCGTCCTTCGGGACCGTCACCTGGTTGAAGCGCAGGCCCACCGTCTGGTTCGTGGCGTTGAAGGTCATGTCGAGGCCGGTGCTGGTCAGGTTCATCGAGCCGGTCGCGCTCTCCTCGGCGTCGTCGGAGCTGGCGGCGACCGGGCGCACGACCGAGTCCGCGGAGGTCGCGACCACCGTCACCGGCACGCTCGCGGTGGCGGTCGCGCCGGCGATGTCGCGGATCGTGTAGGCGAACTGATCCACGCCGGTGAAGCCGGGCGGCGGCGTGTAGGAGATCAGGGAGCCGTCCACGAGCGGCGTCCCCTGGGTGCCGGTGACGTCCACGGACTGGAGGGTCAGGGTGTCCCCGTAGTCGAGGTCGTAGTCGTTCGCGAGCACCGGCAGCTGGTTGCCCGACGAGTTCCGGCCCACCACGTAGGCGTCGTTCACCGCCACCGGCGGGTTGGGGCGGCGGAAGAACCCGTAGCCGGGGACGGCGAGCCAGCGCTGCGCGCCGTCGTCGGCGTAGACCGCCCAGCCGAACGGGTAGCGGATCTGCGGATGCGGGGGGTCCTTCGTCCAGGTCCACGCCAGGCCGTTCGTCGAGCGGCCCATCTCGAGCCCGGCGGTCGCCTCGATCTCGCTGCTGTTGCTCCCCGAGGTCGTGGCCGGCGAGGACGAGAGCATCGCCCGCCGCCCGATCGAGTCGATGGCGATCCCGCGCACGTGGGGGCCGCGCCGCAACTCGGTCCACGACGCGCCGTCGTTCGTGCTCAGGTAGAGGCCGCGGTGGAGCGCGGGCACGTCGGTCGTGTCCTCGACGTACGAGGTCACCCACCACTTGCCGGGGTTCACCGGGTCGGAGAGGATCTGGTGCGGGCCGTGCCACTTGACGCGGTGGAGCACCGAGTTGTTGCCGCCGATCTCGCCGGGCGCCGCGCTGTGGTCGAACCCCGCCGCCAGCTTCGTCCAGGTCGCGCCGCCGTCGAGCGAGCGCCACAGCCCGGACCACCCCCCGACCATGACGGTGTTCCCGTTCCGGCGGTCCACTTCGGTCACGAACAGCCCCCGGGTGGGGAGCCCGCCGGCGGTCGAGGCGGGCTGCCAGGTCGCCCCGTCGTCACCGCTGCGGTAGAGGGCGCCGTCGGCCGTGACCCACAGCGTCCGGCTGTTCACCGGCGACTGCCGGTCCAGCGACAGGCCGTAGAGGTACGCGGGATAGGGAAGCCCGCTGCTGCTCGGGCTCCACGTGGCGGCCGCGTTGGAGCTGCGATGGATCTGGTACTGGTACGGCCACTTCGAGGAGACGCCGAACGCGGCCCACACCGTGCCGAAGCGCGCGGAGTCGGCGACCACGGTCGAGACGTTGCCGCCGACCCCGTTCCAGCCCGGCAGCGACGGGTTCGCCAGCGACCAGCTGAGGCCGCCGTCCTGGGTGCGCCACAGGCCGAGGTCGTAGTAGCCGGCGTAGAGCGTGCCGGCCCCGCGCGCGTCGGCGAAGCAGACCGGGACCGCGTTGTCGATGCCGGTGGTGATCCAGCGCCCGGCGCCGGGGCTGCTGCTGAACACGTTCGTGTACTTGCCGCCGCTGTAGTGCCAGACGAACTGGGAGGTGACCCAGTACTCGCCGCGGGCGCTCAGCGCGTTGGCGACCCCGCTCTGCGGGATGCCGCGCGCGTGCGGGCAGTCCGTCCACCCCAGCTCCCAGGAGGCGCCGGTGTCCACGCGCGACCAGGTGAGTCCGCCATCGCCGCTCGCGAACCGGCCCGCGTTGGCCGGGATGGGAGCGCAGGCGTCGAGTCCGATGTTGACGAGGTAGGCGTTGGGCAGGTCCCACCACACCGCGCCGGTGTTGCCCAGCACGTCGCTCCAGGTGTCGCTGGCGTCCACGCTGCGCTTCAGCGTGCCGGTGTTCTCCACCGGGCCGGCGACCGTCATCAGCACGATCCAGGGCGAGGTGGGGTGCACGGCGACGTCGAGCGTGGAGTCCGCGCCGCTCTTCAGCGTCCAGGTCGCGCCGCCGTCGAGGCTCTTGTAGAGCGCCCGCTTCGGCACCAGGACGCTGGGGCTGAGCAGCCCGTCGGGTCCGGTGACCATGTAGAGGATGCCGGGGTTGACCGGGTGGACCACCAGCTTGAGCGCGCGCAGCGCCTCGCTCGCGGGCAGGTTGTGGGTGATGCTCGTCCAGCTCGCGCCGCCGTCCAGGCTGCGCCACAGCCGGACCGTCGAGTCGCCGCTGCTGGTGGCGCCCGCCGCGTACACGGTCCCGGAGTGGCTCCGCGCCCAGCCGAGGGCGCCGAAGTAGTGGTTCTGGAATCCCGCCGGCCCGGCCGCCGCGGTCCAGGTGAGCCCGGCGTCGGTGCTGCGGAAGAGGCCGTTGCGGCCGCAGGCGAGCGCGGTGTCGCCGGTGGCGGGGCTCCAGCGCACGCAGGCGATCGAGGTGCGGTTGAGCCCGTCGCTCTTGCCCAGCCGCACCCAGGGGCCGCTGCCGGACCGCAGGTAGGCGCCGCTCAGATCCGAGCCCACCAGCACCTTGCCGGCGGGGCTCACGTCCACCGAGAGGAACGCCCCGCCGCCGCCCGGGCTCGCCCGGTCCCAGGGCGGCTGCGCCCGGCCGGCGGCGGCCGCGGCGAGCAGCGCGAGGGCGGCGAGCGCCACGGCGGCGCGGCGCGCGCGTGCGCGGGCGGTGCGGTGCG
>CAZKQE010000072.1:0-9999 GCA_964554725.1 uncultured bacterium | reverse complement strand
CTGTGCTCGTCGATGATGCCGGGCGCCACGTGCTTGCCGGTGGCGTCCACGATCACCGCGCCGGCCGGGGCGGCGAGCCCCTTGCCGACCGCCGCGATCTTGCCGCCGCGCACGAGCAGATCGGCGTTCTGGAGCGTCCCCTCGGGACCCGCGGTCCACAGCGTCGCGTTGCGCACCAGCACCGCCGCCGGCGCCGCGGGCGCTTGCATCCGCCACGCCTCGCTGTTGCCCATCACGACCGGGGTCACCACCGGCACGTCCTTCACGCTGTCGGCGCCCGCCTCGGGGCGCCCGCCGCGGGGACCGCCCGGGCCGCCCGCCATCGCCCCTTCGCCCGGCGGGCCGCCCGGCCGCCGCATGCCGCGCGGCCCGCCGGCCGCCCGTTCGGCGTCCGCGCGCTTCACGCCCACCACCCGGTGCGAGGCGCTGCCGACGGCGAGCGTGCCGCGCAGCACCTCGTGCTTGGCCGCCAGCTCGAAGCGCTCGGCCGGCTCGCTGCCGCGCTGGACGGTGAAGGCGACCCGCGTGCCCTGGTAGCGCACGTCGCTCGCCTTCAGGGTGTCGCTGCCCACCACCAGCCGCACGGTCGTGTCGCGGTCGGCCTCGACCATCAGCGTGTGGCGCGCGCCGTCCCAGGCCAGGTCCCAGTTGCCCTTCGTCGAAGCCGCGGCGCTGCCCGAGACGTCGTAGCGGTCGCCGTCCACCCACACCTCGGCGACCTTGCCCTGCTCGGAGAACAGCTCGCCGCGCGTCACGGTCAGGTTCGCCACCCGCCCGGGCGCGATGGTGCCGAGCCGGTCGCCGAGACCCAGCAGCCGCGCGGGGGTGGTCGTCACCGCCGCCAGCGCCTGGTCGCGCGTGAGGCCGCGCTCGATCGCCTTGCCGACGTTGGCGCGGAAGCTCTTCACGTCCTTGAGGCCGTTCGCGGTGAGCGCGAACGCGATACCGTGCTTCGCCAGCGTCGCCGGGTTCTCGGGCGCCTGGTTCCAGTGCCGCAGCTCCTCGGTCGAGACCTCGATCGCGGCGTCCGGGTCGGCGAGGTCCGGCGCCTCCGGGAACCCGACCGGGACGATGAGCGGCAAGCCGGCGGCGGCGATCTCGCGCACGCGCTTGTACTCGTCGCCGGCGCCCACCACCTGCGCGGTGATCCCCGCCTCGCGCGCCAGCGTCGCCGCGCGCAGCACCTCGAGCATCTCGTCGGCCACGAACAGCGCCGGCTGCCGCCCGGCGATCACCGGCTCGAGCGCCGCCCACGACAGGTTGACCTCCGGGCGCTCCTTGCCGACCGGCGCGCGCTGGTAGACCGCGAGCGCGTCGCGGTACCAGCGGGCGTCCATGAACGCCTGGCGGATCACGGCGATCGCCCCCATGAGCGAGCCCGGGTAGGTGCCGCGCGCCGCCTCGAGCACCACCACCTGCGCGGCGTCGGCGCGCACGATGACGTCGTTGGGCTCGCCGGCCCGCAGGCCCACGACCGCGCTCTGCCCGCGCACGATGCCGGTGCGCGGCGCCACCTGGACCGCGGTGAAGCCCGCCGCGCGCAGTCCCTCGATCTGTTCCTTCGTGAGCGGCTGCGTCTCGCTCACGCGGTGCTCGGCCCGCACCGAGGCCACCGCGTGGGCGGCGCCGCGCGAGGGGTCGGCGGTCTGCGGGCGGGGGCGGCCGAACGGCGACCCTCCCGGCCCGGCGCCGGGGCCGCCCGGCCCGCCCGACTCGCCGGCGAGCACGAACGCGTCGATCAGGCCCGGGTAGACGGTGAGGCTGTCGCCCTCCCAGATGCGCGCGTCGGCCGGCACCGGGATCCCGGCGCCGACCGCGACGATGACGCCGTCGCGCAGGACGACGGTGCCGCGCTCGATCACCTGGCCCGGCGCCGTGACGATGCGCGCGCCGACGATGGCGTGGACGCGCGGGGTGGCGGCCGGCGCGGGTGCGGCGAACGCGACGAGTGCGGAGACGGCGACGAACGCTCCGGGGAGGAGGCGGCGGAGGAGCTGGGGCATCGCGGGACTCCTGGGGCTGTGGGGAGGCGGCGACGGCGGACAGAGAGGCTGGGACCCTAGGCGGCCCCCCGGCCGGGAATCAAGGACGGAACGACGAACGCGCGGGTCCGACCCGGCGAGTGCGGCCGCCCGCCGGGACGCGGGGGGCCGGTTCCGGGCCTCCGGCGGATGCCCGCCCGGCGCCGGGGCCCGGCCGGTTCCGGGGCCGCGGGTGGGAGAACTGCAATCCGGGCGTTGTGGGCTGCCCCGGGGGATCCGGCCCAGCGCCGTGCCGGACGCACGGGAGGGCGGAACGCCCCATCGCAGGCGGCTGCCGCGCAGTCGCTTACGAGTCCCGCCCCGGGCCCCGGCGGGTGGCACGCGCGGTGCGTTGGCGGAGGGTGGAGGGCTTCCGCCCCCGGCCCGGACGGATCGTGGCCGGGGCGCGGGGTCGTCCCAGGAGAAAGGAGTCCCGCATGAAGCGTCACCCGCTCTTGTGGTCCCTGTTCGCCCTGCTCATGGCGGCGCCGTCCGGCGCCCTCGCGGGCACCAGCGTCGGGTGGAGCGTCACGGTCGGCAACGCGCCGCCGCCGCCCGTCGTCGTGTTCCAGCGCGAGCCGCGGCTGGTCGTCGTGCCCGGCAGCACGGTCTACGTGCTCGAGGACGACTGCGACTACGACGTCTTCCGCTACGGCGTCTTCTGGTACGTGTTCAACGACGGTCACTGGTATCGCGCCCGCACCCACCGCGGGCCGTTCGCCGCGATCGGGGCTCGCTACGTGCCGAGCGCGATCTCGAACGTGCCGCCCAAGTACTGGCGGCGGCATCCGCACGGGGGGCCTCCCGGGCAGATGAAGAAGCGCAGCGAACACCTCGTGGCCCGGGAAGGTCGCAAGGGCAAGGGCAAGGACTGACCCGACGCGCTTTGCCGCGTGGTCAGAAGGGTGCCGGGGCGAGGTGCCCCGGCACTCGTTTCCCGTTTCTCCCCGGCCGGGCGGCCTCCTCCCCGTCCGACCGCGCCGGGCGCTCCCCCGCCGAACCACCCCGGAGGGACGCCATGGCCCCATGACCCCGAGACGTGACCTCGGTCGCCGCGGGCCGCCGTCCGGAGCCCCGCGGCGCGCAGTCCCCACCGGGCCGCAATCGCGACAGGAGGAGACGGCATGCGTCCAGCGAATCCCGTTTCGCGCGCGGCCACAGGGATGGTGGCCTTGAGCCTGCTCACCCTCACCCCCGCGCTCGCGGGGCAGAAACCGAAGAGCTGGGTCCCCGGCATCGACCCGGCGAACTTCGTCGCCACCGTGGACAACCCCTACTTCCCGCTCTCCCCCGGGCGCACCTGGCTCTACCGCGGCGTCACCCGTGAGGGCACCGAGACGCTGCGCATCGAGGTCACCGGCCAGACCCGCACCATCCTCGGCGTCACGACGATGACGGTGGTCGAAACCGCGGCCCTCGGCGGGCAGACGGTCGAGATCGCCGAGAACTGGTTCGCGCAGGACCGCGAGGGCAACGTCTGGTACTTCGGCGAGCACAGTCGCGATTTCGAGAACGGCGTCGAGGTGGGCACCGCCGGGTCGTGGGAGGCCGGCGTCCACGACGCGCGGCCCGGCATCATCATGAAGGCGCGGCCCGCGCCCGGCGACACCTACTTCCAGGAGTTCGCCCCCGGGGTGGCCCAGGACATGGCCACGGTCATCAGCGTGACACGGCGCGAGAGCGTGCTGGGCCGCATGATGGACAACATCCTGCTCACGAAGGAGTGGACCCCGCTCCAGTCGAACAGCGTCGAGCACAAGTCCTACGCCCCGGGGATCGGGCTGGTGCTCGAGGAGAAGGGGGGGGCGCGGCTCGAGCTGGTCGAGATGCGCTGAACGCGGAGCGCGAGGGCGCGGGACGCCGTCGCACGACGAGGCGGGCCGGGGCACGACGCCCCGGCCCGCGCGCGATACGGCGGGGAGCGGTCCGCGGTTACTTCGTCGCGCCGGCCCCGGCCGGCTTCACCATCCCGCCCAGCTCGGCGGCCTGCACGAACAGCGCGCGGTAGCCCTTCATCTCGGTCATCATGCCGGTGAGGGTGACGGTCTTCGCCAGGTGCGGCCCCAGCACGGTCTTCAGCTCCACCTCGCCGTCCCGGCGCGGGTGATGCTCCTCGGCCATGACGATGTAGAGGTGGTCCTCGGCGTCCACGATGCCGATCGGCTGGCCGTTGGCGATGCACTTGGTCCCGCACGGGATGTGCGCCTCGCCGCGCTTGCCGAGCTGCAGATAGCACGAGACGTCCACCACCTCGCCGGTGACGGTCGCCACCTTCCCGCTCTCGAGCACCTGCTTGTTGGCGTCCGCGGTGGCGGACTCCCAGGTCGTCGGCGTCCACTTCGCGGTCTCCGGCTTGCCCAGCACCGTGGGCGCGGCGGCCGGCGCCGCCGCGGCGGGCTTCGCCTGCTGGGGCTTCTTCACCGTGCCGCCCGTCTGGGCGACGGCGACCGCCGCGACGACGGCGACCAGCGTCGCGACGGTGAGGAGGACGGTTCGGGTTCTCATCGGAGGCTCCTTGCGGTTCGGGTGCGTGGCGCGGCGTCTGCCACATCATACGCTCGGGGGACCACCCCCGGAAGGCGCGCCCGCGGCGCGGCCCCCCTATCGCGCCCGCGCGTCCCGTTCCGCGAGCACCTCGCGCAGCAGCCGGTACGCGGCCGCCTCGGCCGACACGTCGCCGTTGATCGCCACCGCGACGAACACGCGCGAGGCGACGTCATAGGCCACGACGGCGCGGGCGGACGGGGTGCCGCCGCCGTGGCCGAGCCACACGTGGGCGGGACCCTCGCCGTCGCGGAACTCGGTCAGCATGACGCCGCGCCCGTAGTAGGTGCCGGCGTCGAACATCGGATGGAGCCGGCGGAACGCCTCGCGGACCGACGCCTCCCCCGTCACGCGGCCGGCGAGCAGCGCCTGCCAGAACCGCACCAGGTCGCGGGCCGGCCCGACGATGATGCCGGCTCCGAAGGGCGTCGACGGATCGAATTCGGTGTCGGGCCGTCCGCCGACGTGGCCGGTGGCGAGCCCCGGCGGCCGCTCGCCCGGGGCCAGCGCGATGAGGTCGCGCAGCGCTAGCGGCTCCAGGATGCGGCGCGCGACCACGGCGTGGAACGGCCGGCCCTCGACTTTCTCGACGATCCGCGCCAGCAGGACGTACCCGGTGTTCGAGTACGACCAGCGCTCCCCGGGGCAGAACGCGTTCCCGTGGCGGGCGGCGATGCGGATCAGCTCGTCCGGCGGCGTGTGTCCCCGCCGGCGCCGGAATTTGAGATCGGCGTTGAAGCTGAACGCCCCGCTCGTGTGGGTGAGCAAGTGGTCGAGGGTGATCGCGCCGGCGTTCGGGAACTCCGGGAACCAGCGCGCGAGCGGGTCCTGGTACGCGAGCCTCCCCTCCGCGACGAGCTGGGCGACCACCGCGGCGGTGAACGCCTTGCCGACGCTCGCCCAGTGGAAGCGGGCGACGGGCGCGAACGGGGTGAGAGGTTCGCGCCGCGCGACGCCGCGGGTGGCCGACCACAGGCCGTGGCCGGGGATGCCGACCGCGGCGGTGATGCCGGGGGTCGGGGTGTGCGCCAGGATCCAGTCGAGCGCGCCCTCGAGCCGCGCGCGGAGCGAGTCGTCGAGCGCGCCGTCGAGCGTCCCGTCGAGCGCGGCGAACGCCGCCGAGTCGGGCGGGGCGTGGAGCGCGGCACCGACGTAGGGCACCGCGTGGTCGCAGCGCCGGGGCGTGTCGGCGGCGGCGCGGAGGTCGGACGGCGCGCCGGCGAGGAGGACGGCGGCGAGGAGGACCCCGCGCGCCCCGCCGGCCGGCCCGGCTCCGGAGATCGCGACCGGCCTCATCGCAGGGACCCTCCCGGCGCCCGCGCGCTCAGGCGGGCTCGGCCTTCGCCTTCCCGCGCTTGCCGTCGAGCTGCTTCAGCCGCCACACCAGCAGCGGCGGGGTCACCAGTGTCGTGAGGGCGACCATCATGACCACGGCCGAGAACACCTGGTCGTCCACCACGCGCTCGCCGCCGATCGTCAGGGTGGCGCCGATGCCGGCGAAGATGAGCCCCACCTCGCCGCGCGGGATCATGCCGAGGCCGACCGCGAGGCGGTCGCAGTCCTTCTCGATCACACCGAGCGAGCAGGCCTGCTTGCCGATGACCGCCGCCACCGTGAGGACGGCGGCGAACCCCAGCACCTCGACCCGGCCGAACACGGAGAGGTCCACCCGCATGCCCATGAGCACGAAGAACACCGGCACCAGGAACGTGGCGAGCGGCTTCAGCAGCTCGGGGATGTCGCGGTTGCCGCGGTCGCGCGAGCGCAGCTCGCGGTAGTGCACCTCGTCGAGGATGAGCCCGGCGGCGAACGCCCCGACGATCGGCGCCAGCCCGGCCTTGCCGGCGAGGAACGCGAGCCCGAAGCAGAACGCCAGCGCCATCGAGAGCAGCAGACCCTCCCCCCGCAGCCGTGTCGCGAGGCCGAAGGCGTGCTTCGAGAGCCAGCGGCCGATGAACAGCGAGGCGACGAGGAAGACCAGCGACTTGCCGACGATCACCGCGACCGAGGCCGCCTCGAACGCCACCCCGCGGTCGGCGGCCTGGATGACGCCCGCCACGACCGCCAGCACGATCAGGCCGAGGACGTCGTCGATCACCGCCGCGCCGAGGATGATGCGCCCCTCCTTGCTCGAGGTGCGGCCGAGGTCCGCCAGCACCCGGGCGGTGATGCCGACGCTGGTCGCGCACAGGGTGGCGCCCACGAACCAGTCCGCGAGCCGGTTGTGATCGGGGAAGAACCAGTACGTCACCGCGTACCCGAGCAGCATCGGAGCCACCACCCCGAGCACCGCGACCAGGAACGACGAGGCGCCGACCGCCAGCATCTTGTTGACGTCGGACTCGAGCCCGACCTCGAACAGCAGGAACAGCACGCCGATCTGGGCCAGGATGTCGATGCCGGGCATGGTGCGGAACCCGGCGAACTCCTGGTAGCCGACCAGGCTCAGGTTGCCGATGACGACCCCCGCCAGCAGCTCGCCCAGCACCGCCGGCTGCCCCATGCGCTCGAACACCGCGCCGCCGATCCGGGCGCCGCCGATGATCAGCACCAGCGCGCCGAGGATCGGCAGCATGTCCACGCCGCCGGGGTCGCTGGCGGCGCGGGCGGCGCCCGACCCCAGCGCGGTGACCACGACGGTGGCGAGGATGACGGGCAGGCGGAGCGGGCGGGCGATCCGGGGCAGGCGCATGGCCAGAGGTTTCTAACCCATCGGGGGGTCCGCCGTCGAGTCGGCCGCGGACGCGGCGCGCCGGGCGCGCCGTCGCGCTATGCTGCACGCGGTCGCCCGACGCGGGCGCTGGTCGCACGGCCCGCGCGGGCCGTGGCCCGGAGACCCCCGTGATGCGCGTGCCCACCCTCCGGCGAAGGCCGGGACCGTTCGCCGCCGCGGCCGCGCTGGCGCTCGTCCTCGCCGGCGCGTCCCCCGGCGACGGCGCCGCCGACCCCGCGCCCGACCCGGCCGCCGCGGCCGACCGGCTCGCGTTCTGGGACCGCCCGCGGCGCGGCGCCAACTGCCAGAACCGGAACCTCTCCCCCGCCTACTGGCGGGCCGCCCGCGCGGCGGGGATCGAGTGGGTGCGCCTGATCCCCGACGCCTGGCCCACCCGCGGCCGCGACTTCCTGATCGGCGACGCCGACGCCTACGCCGCGCTCGACACGGCGGACCTGGCGCGGCTGCGGCGCGCGCTCGACGACGCGCACGCGGCCGGCGTGCGGGTGGTGCTGGCAATGGCCTCGCTGCCGGGCTCGCGCTGGAAGCAGCTCAACGACGACCGCGACGACACCCGCGTGTGGACGGAGGGCGGATACCGCATGCAGGCCGCGCGCTTCTGGCGCGACCTCGCCGCCGGGCTCCACGACCATCCGGCGATCGTCGGCTACACGCCGCTCAACGAGCCGCACCCGGAGCGGGCGTTCGGGCTCGTGGACCCCGACTCGGCGACGTCCCACAGGTGGCAGGCCGGTGTGCGCGGCACGCTCGCCGACCTCGACGCGTTCCACCGCAACGTGGTCGCGCTGATCCGCGAGGCCGACCTGCGCACCCCCATCCTGCTCGAGGGCGGGAGCCACGCCTCGGCGGAGGGGCTCACCCGGCTCGCGCCGCTCGATGACCCGCGCGTCCTCTACGCGTTCCACGACTACGAGCCGTGGGGGTACACGACCTTTCGCGTGAACCGCGGCCGCTTCGCCTACCCGGCGCGCATGCCGGAGGGCTGGGATCCGGGCGAGCCGGAGCGGCGGTTCGCGCGGATCCGCGCGTGGGCCGCGCGGCACGGCATCGCGCCCGCGCGCATCGTGCTCGCCGAGTTCGGCGTGGACCGCCGCGTCGCCGGGGCGCGCGAGTACCTGGCCGACGCGATCGCCCGCGTCGAGGCCGCGGGCTGGCACTGGGCGTTCTACGCGTACCGGCAGGACGGCGACTGGGGCGGCATGGACTACGAGCTGGGGACCGCCCCGCTCGGCGAGGCGTACTGGCAGGCGGTCGAGCGCGGCGCCGACCCGGAGTCGCTCAAGCGGCGGCGACCGAACCCGCTGTGGCGGGTGATCGAGCGCGCGCTCGCGGCGCCGCGCCGCGAGGGTCCCCGGTGAGCGATCCGGCGTTCACGATCCGCCCCGCCATCTCCGCCGACGCCGCGGGCGTGCTCGCGTGCCTCGCCGAGGCGTTCGCGCCCTACCGGGCGCGCTACACGCCCGCGGGGTTCCGCGACACCGTGCTCACCGCGGCGACCTTCGAACGCCGGCTCGCCGGGACGACCGTGCTCGTGGCGGTGGACGGGGACGGCGCGGTGATCGGAACCATCGGTCACGGCACGGCCGGCGCCGGCGAGGGCCACATCCGGGGCATGGCGGTGCGCCCCGGGCTGCAGGGCCGGGGCGTCGCCGCGGCCCTGCTCGCCGCGGCGGAAGAGGGGATGCGGCGCGCCGGCTGCACGCGCGCGACCCTCGACACCACCGCGCCGCTCGAGCGCGCGATCGCGTTCTACCGGCGGCACGGCTATCGTGCCACCGGACGCGTCGCCGACTTCTTCGGCATGCCCCTCCACGAGTACGAGAAGCCGCTCACCTGATCCCGCGCCCGACGACCTGTTCCACATCCCGCCCGAACCGCACGACCGCCGGGTGGTGGGCGATTCGCCCTGCCTCTCGCTCCACCTCCTGGGCGCGGACCGCTGCGCGCGGTGGGGCGCGGCTACTCTCCGTGCGCCACGATGCCTCCGAGGAAGCCGGCGACCAGCACCAGCGCCGCGACGGCGAGCCCCCATAGCCACGCGTACCTGCGGCCGGGCTTCCACACGGTGAGCAGCGCCCATGCCGCGAGCGCGATCGCCGAGGCGAGACCCAGCTTCTCGTGCAGCTCCACCACCCACTCCTTGGGCTCGCCCTTGAAGGCCTCCTCCTGCAGGCGCCCGGAGAAGTAGGCGGCGACCCCGCCCAGCGCCGCGAGCCACACCAGCCAGCGTCCGGCCATGTCCAGCTCCGGGCGCCGGCGACCGATGCGGAGCAGCAGCGCGGCGGCCAGCGCCAGGGCCACCGGAAAGTGCACCAGCTTGTTGTGCGGATGCTCGAGCGCGGCCTCCATGAACGGCGGCATCACGTATCGAGCGACCGCCGGCGGCTCCGCGCGGGTCTCCGCAGGCGCGCCGGTCCGGGCGGCTCCCGCGCCGACGGCGCGCGCGGTGTCCGCCGCAACGGCGGCTGCCGTGTCGCCGGCCGGGGCACGGTGGGCCTTGTGCGCGGCCGCCGGCGGGACGATCGACAGGCACACCGTGACGACCAGCCCCGCCGCGGCGGCGCCGCGCCCGCGGACCGCCCGCGAACGGGCGGATCCCGGGGCGGCGGCCGCCGGACGGCGAGGGTACGTGTGGGGTTCCATGCGGAGCACCTACCAAAAGCACGACCAACTTCCCCTTGTACATGTCCATCGCACAGG
>CAZKQE010000071.1:0-10014 GCA_964554725.1 uncultured bacterium | reverse complement strand
GTCGCCGTCGCGACCGGCGCTCCCACGGCGCGGGCCCAGACGCTGCTGTTCGACTACGTCGGGTTCGACTACGAGTTCCCGGACCTCAACCCGGCGGTGTTCGGCGACATCGGTGACGGATACCAGGGGGTCGGCGAGGTGCCGGTGACCTTCGCCCCGCTGGTGACGAACCACGCCACCCACCAGTACACGTACTACTTCGACGGCCTCACCGCCGCGGTGCGGCAGAACGTCGGGCCGTTCGTCATCATCGACTACACCGGTCCCGGGACCGTCACGATCTACGAGGACCCGATCCTCGGCGGCACGCCGTTCGACTACGGCACCAACCCGCCGAGCGGCGTCGCGCCGCCCACCTTCGTGGACGGGACGGCGATCCTGGTCGGCAAGCTGACGAACTTCCGCTACCTGTTCAACACCAGCAACAACACCGGCAGCTTCGAGGCCGACTTCGAGGCGATCGGCGGCAGCCAGCTCGGGAACATCCCGATCAACCAGCGGACCGGCTGGACGTTCGCGGGGACCACCGGGAACTCGGTCACGATCCCGACCGGATACGATCACCAGGTGGACGGTCAGACCTTCCTCGATCCGCCGGTCTCGAGCCGACCCGGTACGTGGGGCGGCATCAAGGCCCGCTACCGGTAGGTCCGATGAGCCCGACCTTTCTTCGGCGGCCCGACCGCCCTGGGGGAACCATGAGAGCAGGATGGATACTCACGATCGCGGCGCTCCTCGCGTGCGCCATGCCGAGACCGGCCTCCGCCGGGGTCATCGTCGACTGGGACCCGGCCTTCTTCTACGAGCCGGGCGCCACGTTCAACAACTCGGTCGTCAACACCGAGATGAAGATCGTCGGCATCGTCAGTGCCTTCGGCCCGCCGCTGGGGTTCCTGAACGCGAACGACCCGAGCAAGGACTACACCTTCTACATCTACGGCCTGATCTCGAACGGGACCGCGACCTTCGGGCCGCCGGCGACCGAGTTCTACGTCACCACCTACAACGGCGGGACGATCGAACTGTACGAGGGGACCCCGCGGGACGCCGTGTTCGATCCCAACCCGCCCAACGCGAACGTGCCGTCCACGTTCACCAACGGCACGCTGCTGCTGAGCGGGACGATCAGCGGTTTCTTCACCCAGACGAACAACTTCACGCCGTTCATGACCGGCAACGCCGAGGGCAACATCACCTGGACCGGAGGTTCGCTCATCAACTACGTGGGCGGGCAGAATCCCTGTCCCGGGCTCTTCACCGGCGGGCTGACCTGGCTGCCGAGCGTCAACATCCCGGGGTACCTGTTCCGGCACGACGGCAAGATCGACCACGAGTGCCCGACCCCGACCCGCTCCAGCACCTGGGGTCGCATGAAGTCGCTGTACCGCTGAACCGATCCGCGGCCGCACCGCCGACGACCGCCCCTCCCCCGGGGGCGGTCGTTCTGTTTCGCGCGCCGGATGAGTTCACAAAGGCTTGTGGCCGCGGGGGCGGGCGCGGCCCCGGCGCGCCGGCCGACGTGGTAGACTCACCGCCCTTCGGCTCACGAGTCCCGACGCACGGTCCCCCGCGGGGCGCTCTCCACGGCGCGTCGGACGCCACACTCACACGACGAGGTGCAGTCCACATGAAGCGAATCGCAACCCTGATCGCCGGGCTGATCTTCGCCACCGCCGCGGTGGCTGCCGATCCGCCCAAGCCCACCGCCGAGGCGGCCAAGGTCGCCGCCACCCCGACCGCGAAGGACAAAGCCATGCAGCAGATCGAGGAGCAGATCGCGAAGGCGAAGCCGGACAAGTCCAAGGCGGCCTGGCGCACGACGCTCACCATGCCGGCCGCGGTGAGCTTCGATCCCGAGAAGTCGTACTTCGCGCGCATGGTCACGAACAAGGGCACGATCCTGATCAAGTTCATGCCCGAGACCGCGCCGATGCACGTCACGAGCTTCGCCTACCTGATCAAGCTCGGGTACTTCGACGGGCTCACCTTCCACCGCGTCATCCCCGGCTTCATGGCGCAGGGCGGGTGCCCGCTCGGCACCGGCACCGGCGGGCCGGGCTACCAGTTCGCGGGCGAGTACAGCCCCAAGGTGAAGCACAACAAGGGCGGGCTGCTCTCGATGGCGAACGCCGGCCCCGGCACGGACGGCAGCCAGTTCTTCCTCACCTTCGTCCCCACCCCGTGGCTCGACGGCAAGCACACCATCTTCGGCGAGGTCGTCGAGGGGATGGACGTGCTCAAGACGCTCGAGGGTGCGGGCTCGCAGAGCGGCCGCACCAGCGAGCGGCTGACGATGGACAAGGTCACCTTCGAGGTGAAGTAGAGGTCTCCGCGGGGCGTCCTTCGCCGCTTCGTGGCAGCCGCGCGCCGGCCGGGAGTTCCTTCCCGGCCGGCGTCGCGTTTCCGGTGAGGTCGCGCGTCAGGCGGCCCGCTCCATCTCCTCCTCGTCACCGTCGCCCGGCTCGCGCACGACCGAGACCGCCGCCCGGATGCGGGCGCCGACCCGGCGCTCCTCGCGCAGGGCGTCCATCGTGGCCTCCGCCTGCTTGAGCAGGAACTGGAGCGATCCGGCCTTCTCGACCGCCTGCTCCACCAGCGCCCGCTGTCCCTCGAGCGCCTCGAGACTCGACTGCACGTCGACGAGCAGGGCCCCGGTCCGCGCCAGACGCTCCTCGGCCTGGGCGAGTTGACGCCGGCGCTCGTCGAGCGCGCTGCCGGTCTCCTGGATCTCGGCCATCCGGGCCCGCACCTCCTCGAGCCGCCGGCGGCTCTCCTCGATCTCCCGCTGGGTCGAGGCGATCGCCCGCACGTGGCCGGCGGTCTGCTCGGCCATCGCGAACATCCGTTCGAGGTCCGTCTGGAGGCTCTCGACGGTGCCCTGCCGCGTGGCGAGGTGCTCGAGCGCGCGGGACACCTGCTGCTCGACCGTCTCCCACTGGCCCAGGCGCTCCTCGAACCGACCCAGGCGCCGGTCCACCGTCTGGAGCGAGGCGCCCCGGTCCTCCAGCGACGCCGACAGCGCGTCGAGGGCCGCCGCGCGGCGTTCCGCCGTCGCCAGGCTCTCGCCCAGCGTGCGCGTCATCGCCTCCAGCTGCTGCGCGGACGCCGCCGCCTCGGCCCGCAGCTTCGACGCCTGCTTCAGGTCCCGCGCCGCCGCCGCCAGCGCCTGCTGGCGCTGTTCCAACTCGTCGGCCAGACTCTCGCTCTGCTCCGCCAGCGCCTCCACCGACTGGCAGCGCGACTGGATGCCCGCCACGACCTTGCGCACCTCCTCGGCGGTGCGCTTCGTCTCGACGACGTCGGCGCTCACCTCCGTGACCACGTCCGTCATCCGTCGCGCCTCGTCGGCCTGGGCCGCCAGCCCGGCGAAGCGCTCCTCGGCGGCGTCCATGCGCGCGCGCAGGTCGCGCCCGCGCTCCGCCAGGGCGCCGCTCTCGCTGCCGAGCTCGGCGACCCTGCGGTGCAGCTCCTCGAGGAACGACCGGCGCTCCTCGAGCGCCGCGACCGACCCATCGATGCGCTCGGCCTGCTGGCGGACCACCTCGACGGTCGGCGCGAGCTGCCGCAGCTCCCCGACCTGCCCGCTCAGCTCGGCGACGAACTGCTCCACGCCGCTCAGCCACGAGCGGGTCTCCGCCTGGCCCTCGCGCATGCGCTGGATCTCGTCCGCCGCGACCCGGGCCTGCTCGAGGGCGTCGGTGACCGCCGCCGCCGACATGCCGAGCTGGGCGAGGTCGCGGACCGCGGTCTCGACCGCCGGACGCGAGGTCTCGATCCGCTCGACGCGCTCGCCGGTGTGGCGCACCGTCGTGCTCAGCTCGTCCAGCTCGCGGCGGATGGCGTGGAGCCTGGCCGCCTCGGCGTCGATGCGCGCGGTCTCGTCGGCCAGCGACTGGAGCTGGCCGGCGAGGGCGTGGGTGCGGCTCACCAGCTCGCCGACCGTGTGGCTCGACTCGCTCAGACCCTGGAAGCGGCTCTCGAACTCCGTGAGCGCGCCGCGCAGGTCGGCGACCCGCTGGGTCACCGACTCGAGCCCGCGGCTCTCGAAGTCGAACCGGTCCACCGTGCTCTTCATCTCGTCGCGCACCGAGGCGAGGTCCTCGCGCGTCGCCCGCGCCCGGTCGTCCGCCTCGCGCTGGAGCTGCGCGATCTCGCGGGACCGCTCGAGCACCGACTCGTGCAGCGAGCGGAGCTCGCCGACGTGCTCCTCGAGCCGCGCCAGGTCGCGCTCGTTCTCGCGCTGCTGCTGGACGCCGGCGTCCACCAGCTTCATCGCGCGCTCGAGCTGCTCGGCCCGCGACAGTGCGGCCTCCACCGCCTCGCGCTGCGCCTCGAGCGCCGCGCTCTTCTGGGCCACGAACTCGCCCAGGGTCTTCAGGGTGCCCATGTCGCGCTTGACCTCCGCGACCGTGTGCTGGATCCCGTCGATGCCGCGCACCGCCTGCTCGACGTTCGCGACCCGGCGCTCCTTGTCCTGCAGGTCGCGGCTCAGCTCCTCGCGGCGCCGGTCGAGCGCCTCCATCTTCGACATCGAGAGCTTGTGCGCGTCGAGCAGGCGCTCGTGCTGGTCCCGCAGCCGGGCGAGCTGATCGCCGGTGCCGTCCACCTGGCCGCGCAGCGCCTCGGCGTCACCACGCAGCACCTGGAACGGCTTCTCGATCTCGAGGAACTGCTCGAGCCGGCCCTCGAGCGAGGCCGCGAGCTCCACCCGCCCGCTCAGGTGCTCGAACAATCCGCGGATCCGCTCCGCGTTCTCGATCGCACCGGCGATCTCGGCCTCCGCCTTCTCGTGGTTCGAGGCGAGGGCGGTCGCGCGCCCGTCGATCGCGTCGAGCCGGGCCGCCAGCGCGTCCATCGCGGCGACGCGCTGCTCGACCTCGGCGACGCGGGCGGCGCACGCGTCCAACTCCTGGCCCGCCTTCGCGAGCGGCTCGTGGATCTCCTGGAGGCGCTCGACCGACGTGGCGGCGCGCTCGACCACGCCCTCGTGGCGCGCGCGCTCCTCGCGCATGGCGGCGAGGATCTCCCGCATCTCCTCCGTGAGGGCCTGGTCCCTGGCGCCGCTGCCGAGCAGGTTCTTGAACAGAGAGCTCATCGATCGCTCCTTGGGAGATGCCCTGCCGCGGGGTCCGGCTCCTGGCCGGCCGCCCGCGCGAGGGATCCGTGGATCGTCATCGCCTCCGGGCGCGGATCCGTCCGCCCGGGACCGGGGTCCCGGCGGTGGTTCCACATGGTGCGAGCCGGGCTTGTGCAAGAGGCAGGCCGGGAGCGGGGGCGTGAGCGACGCGCCGGCGGCCGGGTCCGGGCGTCGCCGGGGAGGGCGTGGCGCGGGGCGGAAGTGGTTGCGGGGTCGCCCCGTCCCGGGCGGCGCGGGCACCGGACGCCGGTGGCGCCCGGCGTCGCGGGGGCGCCGGCGTGGTCGCGCCGCGAACAGTTCTGCGCCGGCCGGGGAGCGTTCCTGGCCGTCCCCGGCCGGGCGGTCCCGTCCGGGAAACCGAACGGGGCGGGCTCGGCGCCCGCCCCGCGATCGCCGCCTCGCGCGCCCGGGAGTCCGCCGACGGGCGAGCGAGAGGATCCCGACCTCGTCGGGTGAGAGCTAGGGACGCCGCAGGCCTTCGAAGTCCACCTTCGGCACCGCCTTCGCGTCCTCGGCGACCTGGTAGTACGTCGCCTCCTTGAAGTTGAACATCGCCGCGTAGAGGTTGGTGGGGAACCGTTTCACCAGCACGTTGAAGCCGCGCACCTCGTCGTTGTACCGCATGCGCTCGGTGGCGAGCCGGTTCTCGGTGCCGGCCAGCTCGTCCATGAGCTGGACGAACGCCTCGTTGCTGCGGAGCTGCGGGTAGTTCTCGACCACGACCAGCAGCCGCCCCAGCGCCGAGTCCATCGCGCGCCCCGCCTCGATGCCCTCCTCGGGCGTGCGCGCGCCGGCCATCTTCGCCCGCGCGTCGGCGATGGCGCCGAACACCGACTGCTCCTGGGTCGCCGTACCCTTCACGGTCTCGGCCAGGTTGCCGATCAGGTCGTTCCGGCGCTGCAGCTGGTTGTCCACCTGCGCCCACTTCTGGTCCACCGTCTCCTTGCCGGTGACCAGCCGGTTGTAGTTCCCCACCAGGCAGCCGCCCACCATCATCAGCAGCACCGCCACCACCACGACCGCGATGATGCCACCGCGCTTCATCGTCCCGCTCCTTTCATGGCCGGCGGACCGCCGGCCGTCGTGCCCCTCTTACGCGCGGCCGACCCGCCGCGTTGCGTGCGAACGGCCGCCGCGCTCCGGCGGCGGTCCGCTCACCAGCTGCCGCCGCCGCCGCCGCCGCCGCTCGACCCGCCGCCGAAGCCGCCGAACCCGCCGCCGCCCCCGAACCCGCCGCCGCCGAGGCCGCCGAACCCGCCGCCGCCGAGGCCGCCGAGCCCCCCGAAGCCGCCCGGTCCGAAGAACCAGCCGCCGTTCCGCCGTCGCCGTCCCGGCCGCCCGCCGCCGCCCGCCGCGCCGGCGACGATGAGGACGACGACGACGACGACGACCAGCGCGACCAGGAACAGGATCACGCCCAGCGGCCGGCGGCCGCCGCCGCGCTCGCGTTCGTAGCGCAGCTCGCGCCCGTCCCACTCGAGCGTCACGCCTTTCTCGGCGGCGATGCGGGCGGCACAGGCGAGCACGCCCGCCGTGACCCCGCCCGCCCAGTCCCCCTCGCGGAACCGCGGCGCCATCTCCTGCCGGAACATGCGCGACTGGAAGCCGTCGGGGAGCGTGCCCTCGAGGCCGTAGCCGGTCTCGAACCGCACCTGGCGCTCCTCGATCGCCACCAGCATCAGGAGACCGTCGTCCGCACCCCGGCGGCCGAGCCCCCAGCGCTGGAACACGCGCACCTTGAACTCGCTCGGGTCCCACGGCGCGGTGGTCGGCAGGATGAGCACCGCGAACTCGGCGCCGGTCTTCCGCCGCAGCTGGTCGAGGAACGCCTCGAGGCGGGCGCGGGTCGGTTCGTCGAGCTTGCCGGCGTGGTCGTTCACGAACCCCACCGGATCGGGGATCGCGGTCTCCGCCGGGCGTGCCGCGTCGGGCGACGGGATCGCCGGTGCCTCCGGAGCGCCGGGCGCAGACGCCGCGACGAGCCCCGCCAGCACCAGCGCCGCGAGCGCCCGGCGCGGCGGGAAGATGCGCCGCCGACGGGGACGACCCGGTTCGAGAAGGGAAGGAGCGGCCCGGTCCCCGCGGCGCGCCGTGGCGCGCCGCCCGGTCATGGGACGCGCATCTCGTCGATCGCGTTCACCAGGCGCTCGACCTCGACCAGGAACCTGCGGTAGGTCGCCAGCAGGTCGGCGTCCTTCGCCGGGCGCCCCCCGTAGCGTACGAGATGGGCGGCGAGCAGGCCCTGCGCGTCGAGGCCGAACAGGTCGGCGACCCGCTCGATGACCTGCGCGGTCTGCGCCGGCGGCGACTCGCCCCGCAGCCGGAGCATCGAGCGGCACAGCACCGCGAAGCCGCTGGCGACGCCGCTCAGCACCTCCGCCAGCGCGGCGGGGCGTCGGGATCCCGCGAGATAGGCCTGCCGCAGCGAGATCAGCTTCTCCCGCAGCTCCTGCTCGATCTGCAGCCGGAAGTGGGCGCGCGGGACCTCGTATCCGCCGAGGACGTCCTGTCCCTCGATGAGCAGGTGGCGCTCCTGGATGTCGATCCACTCGATCGGGAACACGTCGAGCGACTTCTCGACCTGATGCCGCGTGAGCAGCAGCGGCGAGAAGTGCGGCGGCTTGCGATCGGGCGGGATCGCGGCGGCGACCGCGTCGAGCACGTCGAGGTCGAGCGAGCGGGCGATGACGAGGATGTCGATCCGCGACCGGCGCTCGTCGAAGCCCGCGGTGAGCACGCTGCCGCGCAGATAGGCGGCGAGGAACCCGTCGCCGAGGGCCGCCCGCACCGGGCCCAGCCACGCCCGCGTGGCCGTCAGGGTCGCGGCGGCGGGCTCGACGGTGATCACCGCGCGCGTGTCGGTCATGACCCGGACGCTAGCACAGCGCCGGGGAGCGTCAAGCCCGACCGCTCCTCAGGCGGCGTCGCCGCCCGGCGGGGCGAGCCGCAGGCCGAACTCCCGCAGCAGCAGCCACACGCTGGTCGTCATCTGGAGCGCGAGCGCGGCGACCGAGAGATACCAGATCCACCGCAGCTGGAACCCGGCCACGCGGGTGAGCCCGGCCAGCGGGAGCGCGAAGACCACGATCCGGAGCGCCGACGCACCCAGCGCGGGCAGCGTGTTGCCGAGCGCCTGGAAGGTGCTCGACGAGACGAAGATGACCCCGGAGGCGACGAACGTCCACGCGACGATGCGCAGGTACTCGACCCCCACCTCGATCACGGCGGGATCGGACGAGAACACCCCGAGCAGGAGTCCGGGGGCGAGGCCGCACAGCGCGGCGAAGGCCGCCATGCCCGCGACGGCCATCCGGGTGGCCGTGCGGAAGGTGGCGCGGACGCGGTCGTGACGGCCGGCGCCGAAGTTCTGCCCGGCGACCGCGGCGACCGCGATCCCGAGCGCCACGACCGGCATGAACCCGGACTGGACGATGCGCATGCCGATCCCGAAGCCGGCCTGCGCGGCGGCGCCGAACGGACGGATGACCGCGTAGACGATCACCAGGTAGACGCCCATCAGGATGAACTCCGCGCCGGCCGGGAGCCCGATGCGCAGCATCGCGCGCCACAGGTCGGGGCGCGGCCGCCAGCCGGCGCGGGAGAACCTCAGATAGGCCTCCGCGGGACGGAAGTAGAAGGTGAGCCACGCCGTGCCGAGCGCGACCGCGAGCAGGGTCGCGAGCGCCGCCCCGGTCACCCCCAGCGCGGGGAGCGGGCCGGCGCCGAAGATGAGGGGCGGGGCGAGCGCGATGTTGAGCAGCACGGTCGCGGTCTGCACCACCATCCCGGGCTTGAAGTTCCCGGTCCCGCGCAGGGCGGCCGCCATCACCGCCATCGAGAACTGGAGCGCCGAGGCGGGGATGTAGAGGAGCAGGTAGTCGGCGGCCAGCGCGGCGGTCGCGGCGTCGGCGCTCATCCCGCGCGCGTACACCGTGCGGCCGGCGAGCGCCGCGGCCGTGAACGCGACCGCCGCCAGCACGGAGAGCATCATCGACTGGTGGAACACCCGACCGGCCTGCTCGCGGTCCCCGCGGCCGGCGGCGTGGGAGACCAGCGTCGTCGCCCCGACCGCCAGCATCTGGGTCACGGCGAGGACCACGAACATGAGGTTGCCGCTGATCGCCACCGCCGCCACCGCCCGGCTCCCCAGCCGGCCGACGAAGTAGAGGTCGACCAGGAAGTAGAGGGTGTGGCTCACCATCGTCACCAGCATGAAGCCGGTGGTCGCCAGCAGGTGGCGGGTGAGCGAGCCGGTGGTGAGGTCCCGCATCGCGGGACTCTAGCACCGGATCCCGGGTCGGGCGCGGCGCGCATTGACGGCGGCGCGCCCGCGTCCCTATCCTGCGCGCTCCCATGAGCGCTCCCGGCACGCCCGACCACCCGCTGCGCGTCGCGATCGTCGGTTCGGGTCCGGCCGCCTTCTACGCCGCGGAGGCCCTGCTCAAGGCCCCCGAACGCACGGTGAGCGTGGACATGTTCGACCGGCTGCCGACGCCCTACGGGCTGGTGCGGGGCGGCGTGGCGCCCGACCACCAGAAGATCAAGTCGGTGATCGCGATCTACGAGAGGATCGCCGCCCACCCGGGCTTCCGTTTCTTCGGCAACGTCGAGTTCGGCGCCCACGTGACGCGCGCCGACCTCGAGCGCCACGTCCACGCCGTGGTCTACGCGTGCGGCGCCCAGACCGACAAGCGCCTCGGCATCCCGGGCGAGGACCTGCCGGGCAGCCACTCGGCGACCGAGTTCGTCGCCTGGTACAACGGCCACCCGGACTTCCGCGACCGGGAGTTCGACCTCGGGGTCGCGAACGTGGCGGTGATCGGGGTCGGCAACGTCGCGGTGGACGTCGCCCGCATCCTGAGCCTCACCCCCGAGGA